>JAYEFV010000282.1:0-11638 GCA_034658755.1 Thermodesulfobacteriota bacterium
TTTTGCTTTTTTGCCTGCTTGGCCTGAAAAGATTCTATTTTCTGGGTAAAATCTTTTCTGGAATTTTGAAATACTTTAAGGGATTCTTCTAGCTTGTCCTCTTTTTTCCCTTTGGGAATTTCTTCTATTTTTAAGTGGTTTTTGATAAAAAGGCGGGTCCCAAAGGCACCTTCAACCACATCAACAATCCCGACCTTTTTAAGCTTTTTACAGATGAAATTACCTTGTTCCAAAGAAAAAGATATGATCCGGCAAACCTGATCCATAGAAGGAGGCGTAGAATTCTGGTGTGTAAGAACCCTTATCGCAGAAACAAAAAGATGAGCATTGGAATAAAAATCTGAGTTTTGCATGATAATTTGAAAAAGACCGGTCCATGAATTCGCATTGAACGTCAAAAAATAAAAGAAGTTATCGTATTCCCGCTTCTTGACATACTATAAATAGAAATGTAACATTTATTTTTATCTTGTCAAGCTGCAAAAGTAAGAATGCCGTCAGACGTTGCAAAAAAGGGCGAATTTATTCTACATGCGAAATTTATACGAGTCACAACCATAAGAATGACAATTAAAGGAGGGAAACATGACCGAAATAATTGATGTAAAAGCCAGAGAAATGCTCGATTCAAGAGGCAATCCTACAGTTGAAGCAGACGTCTTTGTTTCCTGCGGAGCTGTGGGGCGTGCGGCAGTTCCTTCCGGCGCTTCCACGGGAAAACGTGAAGCTTTAGAGCTGCGTGATAAACGATCAAAGCGGTTTGGTGGCAAGGGCGTTGTAACCGCCGTTAAAAACATAATGGAGAAAATTGGGCCTGCTGTCCGGGGGATGGATGCAGCAGATCAAATTGCATTGGATAGATTCATGATTGAACTGGACGGTACGCTCAACAAATCCAAGCTGGGCGCAAATGCAATTCTAGGAGTATCAATGGCCGCTGCACGGGCTTCTGCCCTGGCCTATGGGTTACCTCTTTATAGATATATTGGAGGGATTAATGCCAGATGTCTTCCACTTCCCATGATGAACATAATAAACGGGGGAGCGCATGCTGCCAACAATCTTGACATACAGGAGTTCATGATTGTACCTGTGGGCGCAAAATCCATAACTCAGGCCGTACAGATGGGAGCAGAAACGTTTCATAGCCTAAAAAAAATACTTAAAGACAAAGGGCTCAGCACTGCCGTGGGGGATGAAGGCGGCTTTGCTCCGGATTTTGAATCTCATGAAGAAGCCATAAAATTCATTCTGAGAGCAATCGAGTCTGCCGGATACAAACCAGGGAGCGATATCGGGATCGCCCTGGATGCTGCTGCAAGCGAGTTTTACAAAAAAGGAAAATACATCCTAAAATCAGAAAATAAAAAGCTCAATGCCGAAAAGCTAATTGATTATTATGAAAATTTAGTTGAAAAGTATCCTATCCTTAGTATGGAAGATGGTCTTGCCGAGCAAGACTGGAAAGGCTGGGAACTGATGACCGACCGGATGGAAGGATCAATCCAGATCGTTGGCGATGATATCTTTGTAACCAACCCCAAAATATTCAGGAAAGGGATTGAAAAAGGGATCGCAAACTCGATCCTGATCAAACTGAATCAAATCGGAACGGTTACCGAAACCCTCGATACCATTGACATGGCCGAACAGGTCGGCTACACCACGGTTATATCTCACAGATCGGGTGAAACAGAAGACTCGTTTATTGCAGATTTTGTGGTTGGGGTAAACGGCGGCCAGATAAAAACCGGTTCCATGTCCCGAAGTGACCGGATCTCCAAGTATAACCAGCTCATGAGGATTGAAGAAGAACTTGGAGACGGAGCCACGTTTGCAGATGAAATACTTTAGGTTTTTTTTGCATCAATACCTAAACAAATTATTGGTCATTTTTCTCAGCTTTGCGATAGTGACATGTTTGTATGCACTTACAAATGCCTACGTTTTGCCAGGACCTTATATTCTGAAACTAATGACCCAAAATCTTGGGAAAGCCAAAAGCCTCCTTGTTTCTCAGACATTGGTGATTCATGATGACACTCCGCAAAAAAGCGGGGTTGAACTCAGCGAAACCTTGAGGTACGTTTTCCCGGACAAATTCCGTTCGAACACGTTGTCTGAAAATGTTCACAGGATTCATGTGTTATCAAAAGACAAGGCCGTGACCGTTATTGACGGAAATGTTTCCGATGAATCAGATAACCGTTATGATCGTTATAAGGACATACTTCTTTTCAAACCCAGGAAGATGCTTCAAGATAAGCTTTCCCTTCTGGGCGTGGATGTAACGGTTTCAAGTCTGGGACGCTTTCAGGGCAAACCGGCATATGTCTTGGGCGCCCAATATCCGGACGAAACCACTCCTCAAGTGTGGCTGGATAAAGACACATTCAGACCGTTTCGCTGGATAATGACGAATAAGGCCGGGGAAAGCCTGGAAAACAGTATGGAGGTTCGGTATTTTGAATGGCACAAGGTGCATCATACCTGGTATCCCATGCGTATTGAGTTTTTTATGGCCGGAATTCTCGTACGCGAAATTCATGTGCAAAATATAAAGGTAAATCCTTCTTTTGCAAAAGAGCTTTTTGATATAAAGCACCTTAAATCTCTCTATCCTCAGGTTGCTCCTGCTGAACAGGAACAAGCAAATAAAGAGGAGCTGAATGAAGTTCAAAAGACTATTGAGGATTTTAAGAAACTATATGAGTAAGTTGCGATCCTGAATCTGGAGCTGAGGCGGTATATGGATCATAAAACAAAATTTATATTTGTGACCGGTGGCGTGCTTTCATCCCTGGGCAAGGGGCTTGCTTCTGCAGCAATCGGAGCACTCTTAGAAAGCCGCGGGCTTACCGTAACCATACAAAAACTCGACCCTTACATCAATGTAGATCCCGGAACCATGAATCCCTTCCAACACGGAGAGGTCTATGTCACTGATGACGGCGCAGAAACGGACCTGGATCTCGGCCATTACGAGCGATTTACCAGCGCCATATTGGGTCGCGACAACAACTTTACCACAGGGAAAATATACCATTCTGTAATCACCAAGGAACGCAGGGGAGATTATCTTGGGGGTACGGTCCAGGTGATTCCCCACATTACAGACGAGATTAAACAAAGCATCAAACTTGTGGCGGACTCCGTGGATGTTGTCATCGTCGAAATCGGCGGAACTGTAGGAGATATAGAAAGCCTTCCTTTTCTGGAAGCCATCAGGCAATTCAGGACGGATGTGGGCAAGGAAAATGCCCTGTATATCCATCTTACCCTGGTTCCATATATTGCAACGGCAGGAGAAGTTAAGACAAAACCCACGCAGCATAGCGTCAAGGAGCTCCGCAGTATTGGTATTCAGCCGGATATTCTCCTCTGTCGTACAAACAAATACCTTCCCCAAGAAATCAAGGCAAAAATAGCGCTATTTTGCAATGTAACTGTAGATGAGGTAATTACAGCCAAAGATGTGGAATGTATTTATGAAGTTCCACTGGTATTCCACAGGGAACGCCTGGATCAGAAAATTGTGGAAAAGCTTAACATCTGGACAAGAGCACCCCGTCTTGATAACTGGGAGAAAATTGTCAAGAGACTCAAAGAGCCTAAATCGTCAGTGTTGATTGCAATTGTAGGCAAATATGTCGATCTGACTGAATCATACAAAAGTTTAAACGAGGCGCTCCGTCACGGCGGAATTCCCAACGATTGTCGGGTAAACCTTAAGTTTATCGATTCGGAAAAAATCGACGAAAACAATTGTAGAGAGATCCTCGGAGACGCCGAGGGCATACTGGTCCCTGGCGGCTTTGGTTCTCGCGGGATTGAAGGTAAGATATGCGCCGCAAAATATGCCAGAAAAGAAAGGCTTCCGTTTTTCGGCATATGTCTCGGAATGCAAATTGCAGTCATAGAATTTGCACGCAACGTGGCGGACCTGAACGGAGCCCACAGTCAGGAGTTTGATAAAAATACGTCTTTTCCGGTGATATATCTGATGATTGAATGGTACGACGACAAGACCGGAACTTTTCAAAAACGGGACATAACCTCGGACAAGGGCGGAACCATGCGTCTTGGCGCCTATCCATGTGACATAAAAAAGGATTCGCTTGCCTATAAAGCATACGGAATGTTAAACATCGCAGAACGACACCGCCACAGGTATGAATTCAACAATGCTTTTAAAGAGAGACTTGAAGAAAAGGGGCTGGTCATCAGCGGTACATCTCCGAATGGCGAACTGGTTGAAATGGTCGAGATTAAGGACCATCCCTGGTTTCTCGGATGCCAATTCCACCCGGAATTCAAATCGCGGCCCATGAATCCTCATCCCCTATTCCGGGAGTTTATCCGGGCTTCGTTAACGTATGCCAAAAATCATTCTTGATGGCTTCGTAAAAAGTCCAACTTCTGCGTTGCGCTGCATTCCTCGTCACTGCGACGTACTATATGTACGTCTCATTCCTCGGAATTTGCGCGCCTTGAATTTAAGCTAATTAATTAGAACTTAAGCATTTTCCTGCTTTCTGAAATGCAATTTAAATCTTGCATGATTTTTGCGGGGCACCGTTCCGAAGAAGCCAGCCACGGGTCAATGTTGAAATACCTTGGGCTCGAGCCTGTTCTGGATCTTGGAATGCGTCTCGGAGAAGGGACCGGCGGCGCCCTGCCCATGGGAGTGATGGTGCGGTTGTCTTTAATGAAGTGCTCACTTGTGAGGAAGCCGTAGTCGTCTACTGCAAGTCCTTGATAACGAAGAAGACGGGATATCATCGGCTTTCCTGACTTGTTGGGTCGTAGCTGAAAGTGAAGCCCAAAAGGTAAACAAAATGGGATTTTTAAATAAATTTAGATCTCCTTTATAAACGTGTTATGAAAATTCATCCAAATCTACTAAAATGCTAAGTAAATCAAATAAATAATATATGTTCCCCATTTTGTTTACGATCAATTAAGGTGTTATCTTATTGACACACACGAGCACTTTGTATAAATCTCACCGTAATGCAATCATCTGTTATAAACAAAATGATATCCGGTTGGTGGACACAAGGCCACACAGAGCCCGAAGTTGGAAATCATGCGGTCAGATCAGCAATACTCCGGATGACTCAGCCGGTCAATCTTTTGAACCTCGACGGTCAGCTTGCCATAGGCCGGGGAGGCACCATAACCATCGGCAAAAAGATTCCGTCACAACCCGCAGTTTTTCCGTTACATGCATATGTTCCCCCATTACCTCCTGAAAATTTAGGTGATCCCCGGTTCAAGAAAACATATAATCTTCGTTTTGCCTATATTGCCGGCGCCATGGCCAACGGCATTACATCCGTTGAAATGGTGGAAAAAGCCGGTCGTGCCGGAATGGTTGGTTTTTTCGGGGCCGCCGGTCTTGCTCTTAATCAAATAGAAGCGGCGATCGACCGGTTGCAGGAAAGTTTAAAGGAGATCCCCTTTGGGTTTAACCTGATCAACAGCCCCAACGACCCTGAATTAGAAGCTGCAGTGGTTCATCTCTATTTAAGGCGTGGGATAACCCTTGTCAGCAGCTCGGCATACCTGGATCTAACACTTCCTTTGGTACACTACCGGGTAAGGGGAATCCATCGGGATAAAAACGGTACTGTTGTTTGCCCCAACAAGGTTATCGCTAAAGTTTCCAGGGTTGAAGTTGCCCGAAAATATTTTTCACCGCCGCCGGAAAAGCTTCTGGCACAACTGGTGGCAAGAAAAATGATAACCAGAGAAGAAGCTGACCTCGCAAAATCCATACCCATGGCCGAGGACCTGACTGCGGAAGCAGATTCCGGCGGACACACGGATAACCGGCCTGCAATTACACTATTGCCTACCATGATTGCCCTGCGTGACGAATTGACTGAAAAATACCGTTACAGCAGACCCCCTTGCGTAGGGCTTGGCGGAGGAATTGCCACACCGGATTCGGCCGCCGCTGCATTTGCCATGGGAGCCGCCTATATCCTTACCGGTTCCATCAACCAGTCCTGTGTGGAGGCGGGCACGTCCAAAGCTGTCCGTCAAATGCTGGCTGAAGCCGGCCAGGCGGATGTGACCATGGCGCCTGCCGCCGATATGTTTGAAATGGGGGTTAAAGTCCAGGTATTAAAACGCGGGACCATGTTCCCGCTTCGTGCCGCAAAACTTTACGATCTGTATTGTAACTATGACCGTTTTGAAAATATTCCGGAAAAACAAAAGGCTGTGCTGGAACGTGACTTTTTCAGGCAAAGTTTCCATGATGAATGGGAACAGACAAAGAATTATTTTGCAATGCATGACTCAAAACAAATCGATCGGGCCCGGAAAGATCCCAGGCACAAGATGTCCCTTGTTTTTCGATCCTATCTCGGCCAATCTTCAAACTGGGCCAATTCAGGTGATCCTTCAAGAAAAATCGATTACCAGATATGGTGCGGTCCGGCAATCGGGGCTTTTAATCAATGGGTTAAAGGGTCATTTCTTGAAAAACCTGAAAACCGTGAAACCGTTAGCGTTGCCATGAACCTTCTGTGCGGCGCTTCAGTGGCAACACGGGTAAACTGGCTTAGAAATCAGGGCGTTGTATTACAGGTCGGCATAGGGAATTTTTCTCCAATGCCGCTTCAGGATCTACTGGAATTGGTTGACGAAAGTGCCGGATAACGGGATCGATTTAAGTTCAAACGCACGACAAAATTATTGAGGACACCGGTGATATTCACCGTTTTAACGATATTCATATCAACTGCTGACATTTTTTTCGTCTGTAAACCGATTGTGGTTTCCATATAAAGTTCTTTCATAATTTCAAAGCCTTTATAATTAACCGGTTCATTGGAAATTATTCCTCTAATCGTATAAATAAAGCTGATCGTGTTATCCGGATTTTTTTCACGCTCAATAAATATGATATATTTTTTGACCAGTTGGCCCACACCTGTGTTTACCGTCGCGTTGCTCCTGGCATCAAAATAAAACCCTTTTTCTGCAAACCATGAATGCAAATCTTTTACGATTTGTTTTGCTTCAGGAATCGTAAACTTCAGGTCAGCCACCAGATGTCCTCCAAAGAAAACTTTAAACGCACCATCGGGGCTATACTGTCTTGCGAAACCGGATTGCATTCCGCCCAGAGGGTCAGGCGGAAGAAATTCCCGGGACCACCGTTTCCATTTTGAAAGATTGATATCCAGCCGGTTTGAGACTTCCCTGTTTGTGAAGAATTTTATCATAGTATTATCTTGACAACTTGTTGTATTAATATATCAACTTTTTCAAACTTTTACTGTGCACGGCCCTAAATTGCGTTTCTTATAAATTGGACTATCAGTTGTTTATAATACGTTGTTTATTATTGGAGTGTTGGAGTAATGGTGTGATGGGCTAAAGGATTTTTTAACATTTCAAACTTATTGTTCCCAATACTCTAATACTCCAATACTCCAATACTTCAACCCTCCAACCCTCCAGCCCTAATTAAACAGTTGTTGTATCAATATGTCAACAATAAATTTACCATCAATCTACTTGCAAATAATTTTTACTTGCATTATGATCGACAAACTTGTAAAAAAACAAGTTTTTCAAGATCTCATACAAAGTCGGAAAAACCTAAAAACCAAAAATAGATAATCATTGAACAACACAGTTAAAAAAATACCACAGAATGTGCCTGTGGCCATCATCGGGATGGGATGTCTCTTTCCGAAATCTGCCGGTTTAAAAGAATACTGGCGACTCCTCTTTCACGGTGAAGATGCCATAACCGATGTGCCGGAAACACACTGGTTATCCGAAGATTATTACGACACGGACTCTAAAAAACCCGATCATGTTTACTGTAAACGGGGAGGGTTTATTTCTCCGGTTTCTTTTGATCCCACTGAATTCGGGATTCCCCCCTCTTCTCTTGAAGCCACGGACACCTCTCAACTTTTGGGTCTGATCGTTGCGCAAAAAGCCTTGGAAAATTCCGGTTATGGTGCGAGGGATAGTTTTAACCGTGACAGAACCAGCGTAATACTCGGTGTAACCGGAACACAGGAGCTTGTTATCCCGCTTGGCGCCAGACTCGGCCATCCCTTGTGGCGCAGAGCCCTCCAGGATTCAGGGATCACCTCTGCAAAAACCGAAGAGGTTATCCAAAAAATATCTGATTCATATGTATCCTGGCAGGAAAGCTCTTTCCCGGGGCTTTTGGGAAACGTTGTAGCAGGAAGAATCTGCAATCGTCTGGATCTTGGAGGCACGAACTGTGTTATTGACGCTGCCTGTGCAAGCTCGATGAGCGCCATCCATCTTGCAATCATGGAACTCATCTCTAGACGCAATGACATGATTATTACCGGCGGCGTTGACATGCTCAACGACATCTTCATGCATATGTGCTTTTCCAAAACATTTGTTCTTTCGTCCACCGGAGATGCAAGACCTTTTTCAAAAAATGCTGACGGCACGGTGCTTGGCGAAGGCATCGGGATATTTGTTTTGAAACGGCTTGAAGACGCGGAAAAAGACGGCAACAGGATTTATGCGGTGATTAAAGGGGTGGGAACTTCAAGTGACGGAAAATCACAAAGCATATACGCCCCCAGAGCCGAGGGACAGACAAAAGCACTCCAAACCGCATACACTCAAGCCGGTATAGACCCGACTACGGTCGAGCTTATAGAGGCACACGGCACCGGCACCATCGTCGGCGATGAAGTTGAGTTTCAGGCCTTAAATAAATTTTTTGGCACGTCAGACAAACATGACAAACGGTGTGCTCTGGGTTCCGTGAAATCCATGATCGGGCATACCAAGGCCGCTGCAGGCGCCGCAGGCCTGATGAAAGCCGCATTATCAATTTACAATAAAGTCCTGCCGCCCACTTTGAAAGTGGGTGAACCTGATCCAAAACTGAATATTCATCAAAGCCCGTTTTATCTGAATACAAACACAAGACCCTGGTTTTCAAATAATGAGCATCCGCGCAGAGCGGGGATCAGCTCATTCGGATTTGGCGGAAGCAATTTTCATTTGGTCGTCGAAGAATACCAGAAATACAAGCAGAAAATCACGTGGCACGGATCTGTTGAAATTGTTGCCCTGTCGGCCTCGAGCCAAGAGCAGTTAAAAGAATATCTTCACAACTTCAAAACCCATGTTGACAAGGGTCTGTCCTATGAAGAACTTTCAAAAAAAACTGCACAAACAAGAACCGATTTTTCAACATCGGATACATACCGGCTTTTAATGGTCCTTGAACGATCAACGGATCTTACCGGCCTTTTTGACCGCGCGTTACATGCCCTTGAATCAAACCGTTCCCAACATAAATGGCAGCTTGAGAATATTTTTTACGGCAGCCATGAACCCCCTGGGAAAATGGCATTTATTTTCCCGGGCCAGGGAAGTCAATACCATGGAATGGGCCTTGACCTAATATGCAGCTTTCCGGATGCATTTAAAATTCTGGAAAATGCAAATGACCAATACAAAAATTATGGCCGGCTCACCGATATGATCTACCCGATTCCGGATCAAAACGAAAAAGAAAAGACAAACCCGGAACAAGCGTTACGGAAAACAGACATTGCTCAGCCGGCTATCGGGGCGGTAAGCATGGCAATGCTAAACATACTTCACGGATTCGGCATCACTGCCGATTTCACCTGCGGGCACAGCTTTGGCGAACTTTCAGCCCTTTGCGCTGCCGGCCGTATGGACCTGAATACCTTGCTGCACCTGTCCATTACCCGGGGCCGCTTAATGGCGGCGGCGGGCCGGAATACCGGGGGGATGTTGGCGGTCATCGCCCCGCTGGACAAACTCGAACATCTGATTGAGGAAAATAAAACAGGTGTTATTCTTGCAAACCGAAACAGTCCCAACCAGGGAGTGTTATCGGGCGCTACGGATGCCATCCAACGGGCCGAAGAAATATGCCGGCAGAATGGATTTAGAACCGTCCGGCTTCCGGTTTCCGCTGCGTTTCACAGCAATTTGGTAAAAGAGGCCCAAAAGCCTTTTTCACAGGCCATAGAAAAAATCGACCTCGTTCCTTCGGAAATCCCGGTATTTTCCAATACCACCGGCGCCTCCTACCCTGCCGATCCTGAAAAAGCAAAAGGATTGCTGCACGGACACCTGTTATCCCCTGTCGATTTTGTCAGCGAAATTAATAATTTATTCGAATCGGGCGCACGAACGTTTGTTGAGGTTGGCCCGAAATCGGTTTTGACCGGCCTGGTAAAATCCATATTAAAAGGTCAGGATTTTCAGGCAATTGCCCTTGACGCTTCTCAAGGAAAACGGCCCGGAATCACGGATCTCGCCGGAACGCTCTGTCACCTGGCATCACTGGGACATTTCGTGGATTTAACCTGCTGGGAAGAACCATACACTGAAACCAGAAAACAGCTTATGAGCATACCCATTGCAGGGGTGAATTACAGAGCACAGAAGTCAGAGGTCAGAAGTCAGAGGTCAGAGGTCGAAGCACAGAAGTCAGGGGTCAGAAGTCAGAAGTCAGAAGTCAAAGCACAGGGCAGAGAGCAAAAAGAAGAGAGAAGAGAGGTTAAAGCACAGCCTACGGAGCACAGCGCAGAGCGCACAGCGCACGAAAGACCCGCCAGGGAAACCAAAACCATACAACCCAATACATCTGATCACCCCATCGATACCCTTATAACCCCGGGAGATCGCCCCGAAAAATTAAACAAAAATCAAGACGCCATGAAAAACAGACAGCACCCAAAAAATTTCATCCCCGATGCATTAAATATCGTCCAGGAAGGTCTGAAATCCATGCAGGTCATTCAAATGCAAACCGCCCAAACCCATGAAAAGTTTTTAGAAACTCAGGCACAGGCGGCAAGAACTTTGCAGAATATGATGGAAAATACTCAGAGGTTGGCCGCGGCTTCCATGGGGATTAAAACAGAGATAAAGACATCGGATGTTAGCTTTGAACCATTAAAACAAGAAATACCCGAGTCGGCTGAGCCCCTGACCGGTTTTGATAAGACCGACCATGATCCGAAAATCACGGATGCTCAACGTGCTCTCCACTCACCGCCGGATCCCATTGCGGCACCGGTTTCTTCCGATCCGCATACACCAGAGGCTTTTGTTCAAGAACCTGAGTTAACACCCGACGACAAAGATCTGAAACCGTCAGACACCGATCAAAAACAAATAGAAAACAGCATGCTGGAAACCGTGAGCCGGTTAACGGGCTATCCCACCGAAATGCTCGGCATGGACATGGATATCGAGTCCGACCTGGGTATCGATTCCATCAAACGGGTGGAAATACTGTCTACCCTTGAAGAACAGATTCCCAACCTCCCGGCCATCTCTCCCGAAATCATGGGAAGTCTGAAAACACTCGGCCAGATCGTGGAATACCTTTCCGCAACTCCGGACAGTGACGTTCCATCGGTTCTGCAAACAAAAGATGCTGAATCATCAACTAACACTCATCAAGAAATAGAAAACAGCATGCTGGAAACCGTAAGCCGGTTAACGGGCTATCCCACCGAAATGCTCGGCATGGACATGGATATCGAGTCCGACCTGGGTATCGATTCCATCAAACGGGTGGAAATACTGTCTACCCTTGAAGAACAGATTCCCAACCTCC
>JAYEFV010000283.1:0-2945 GCA_034658755.1 Thermodesulfobacteriota bacterium
CAAAACAACGCATTGTCGGTGATGTAATGACGTGCGGAAAAAGCCGTTTTAGTTTCCAGCTCTTTTCGAGAACGTCGCCTTCCGTGTGCGCCATCTTTTCATGCACTACACGATCACTCAGCTTTGTACCTAAATTGAAATCCATCTTCTTCTTTCTTTATTAGTTGGTTCTGGGGAATAGTGATGATATGGATAAGGATTCGCACAGGACCACACCTTATGGTTTGTAACTACCAGACAATCACTGCGTCCAAAATGATTTCCAAGCCAAAGGATAGCGAAACAGTAGATGCGAATAAATAGCATCAGAATAACTGACCAACAGTGGAGGGAGTATTACCAGTTTGTTAATAAAAGTAATTGATTAAAGTGGCATCTGAGCTTTCTTATACTTTTCGAAAACCTTGTCATAGGTTCCATTATATATCGCACAACGCATTCCAAGCATTTCGTTTCCCGTTTCCTTAACCCACCATGCTCCTGAACGTTTCATTCGTGTATGACAGATAAATTTGTTCGCAGATTCAATACCCCCGCTTCCAATAGGATAACCGCCTATTCGATCACCGTGATAATGTATTCTTTCATGGTTGTTCTGCAAGTAACCAATGAGTTTTCGGATTTCTTCCTTTGCCAAACTATCCCGGGGCTTCATCCGCTGAAGCCCCCAAATCACATTATCCATTTCCGCATAAAATAGTCGCGTTATCGTACTTTCCACCCATTCCAGACATTTTTGAGATTTCTCGCCATATTGCAGCTTGGCCACCTTGTGGATATGCTCCGCACAGTGGAAATAATCCAATATTTGTCGGCCTTCAGGAAAACAGGCAACCATATGTTTCCACAGCCAGTCGGCTCCGTCACCCAACAATCCAATACGAAGATCATCCTGAGGGATTCGAGATGCCACAAGTGATAGATCCTCGCCAAACTGTTCTTCATTTTGGATTTGATGCCAGCTTGATACATGGGCTATTCGACCCTTGCCCAGCAAATATATGCGGAACCCTTTGGCCTCCTGCCACCGACCTTTGGCTCTTTTTTCATTGCGTTTTGCTTTAGGACGCGTCGGGACATGAGCACCGTCGGAGGCTACGATCAATACCGGACGCCAGGAACCCTCGTTCACCCCCTGGCACCGTTCGGCTATCTCTTTCCGGCTGGGAATAACATCTTCCAGGCATGCATGCGCACCCACCTCTTCAAATGTATCGTGCATGAAATGGTCACTGACAGCGTGGTCGGTGAGTTCTGCAAACAGCTCACTGCCACTGGAAAACGGAACCTCTGCAGTGGTCCTGGTCGATTTTTCCTGAACGTCAAACTGATATTTTTTACGGCTGATCTCAAGCACCTTGTCCAATGGCGAAAACCCATAGGAACAATCCACACAATAAAACCAGGGCCGTTTCAAAACGCTTGCGCCCTGCATGGTCACCATCTCTTTTAAGTTGCCGCGCCGTTTTTTACACACCTTGCCGCATTGCGGGCAAGGGGCATATTCTTGCTCCAATAAACCAACGTATTTTTTCTCAATCAGGGCTTGAAAACAGGCACCGAAAAACTTTTGTTTCGTTGAAGAAAACAGTTGGCTGAGCTCTATTACCGTGGGCTCTTTACCGTCCTCAAACACTTCATCTATAATCTGGTCAACCCATTTGTCCACTGCATCATGGATCATGTGTCGAAATTCCCCTGTTGGATCCTGTTCAAGAATGCGAGCCGCAAGTCCCATGACGCCCCCCCTTTTACAATCCCGCCAATTCTTGCCGAAATCGGGATGTAAGGGGGTAAACATAGATATCCTTAACCGCCGCGCCGTGCTTTTTGTTGTCACGGTCCATCCGTCCACGGCCAGTCGTTTTCCCCATGTGTATCCAGTTGGCCGCCTTATAGCAAGTGCCTTTGAATCGTTTCCGGTCAACCAATGTTTCCATAAGAACCGGGCGGTAGCCGTAACAACGTTGCCAATCATCCGGGATGGTCTTAACCGCCAACGCGAGAACCGAACTGGCAAGGTTTTTGACCTCAACCCAAGGAAAAATGAGAAACCGACTGTTATTAATGATCTTTTGTAAGTTGACCTTTCGTTGCTCATCGGTCCAACCAATCCATCGGTCCCGTGGCGCCATCTTCCAGGCAGGACTGGAAAATTGAAAACAGCCAAGAATATCATCGGTTGCACCAGATTTAAAAAAATAGCGCAACTGCGCTCCAAATGGCAATTGATATCCCAGGTAATGATACCGATCAACGTATTCATACCAGAGCTGTCTTTGTTCCTGTGTTTTAACCCTGGTCAGAAATATGGGAGATAGCTCTCGTAGCTTTGTTGAAATAGTCGCCTGTGAATCGGTCCTCTCGGTTCGGGGTACCTTTGCTATCGTCTTTTTGGCAAACTGTTTTCTGCATAAAGGCAGACAGATAACGCCATTTGCATCCAGACGTTCAAGAAATTGACGGCATTCAACGCCTTTTAGCTTCCCGGTCGGCCTTTTCCAAGAAAATAGTTCACAGATCGTGTTAGCCAGTTCAGTCCGGCTGAGATTGGGGAATGTATCAATAATCTCTATTATTTCTTGCAGTTGCTCTTCTGTAACAATCTGGCCGCAAAACTTTTCTGAAGATTTTGATTGCATATGATTGCCTGCCCTCCATAAGGATTATTTATTCTCCTATACAGGTTGTCAAATGCAATGTCCAGAACTTTTTTCACTTTCTTTAAACTTTTTTCTTAACAGAGCAACGCAATTCATTAACAAACTGGTAATGCTCCCAGGGCTAATTACTACTGGTACAGCCTGACAAGTGATCAGTGTCAAGCGACAATTATTCTTGAGGTCTGACGACAATTATAATTGAGGTTTTTCCATCCTTAGTTTCATTACAATTTCTTGTTGGCAAAAAAGGTCTTTTGGGTGCGTGGTGATGGGGGCAGGAAC
>JAYEFV010000284.1:0-11612 GCA_034658755.1 Thermodesulfobacteriota bacterium
GATCAAAATATTCAGCAGCACTCCACCCTCCGATATAGCAGGGTGAGAAAAGACGATCAGCAACCAGCCAGGGATCTTCAATCGGCACATCAGCAGTTCGGGACTCCAAAGGCACAGAAACATAAAGCCCTCTACGAATCCGGGACATCCATCCCTTTTTTGACCATCTGGAAAGCATTTTGGCCGCATCCGTGGAGGCTACATTTAAAATCCTTGCTGCATCCTCAACAGATACCGTGCCTTTTGTCCCGCGAATGATTGCGGCCATTCTTTCCCGGTCAGTTTTCCCTATACCTGCCAGTATCTTCATGGTATATCCAAGACGATATTATTCATTCATTGGGTGAATAATTACATATATTATATATTTTTATTGATAGTCAAGATATATTTTATGCGTCATAGTTCATCCATCTATATGAATTTTGTTGCATGGAATATATTTATCAGGAACTGATCACCCTATATATCTTTTCAGACCCCAGGATATCAGCCGATCGGAAATCCTGAGATATGTCTGACCTACTACAGGCTTATTCGCAGATCCAAAACCTGTGATAGCTCCAACCTCCTAACGAACCCCGATTACATTTTATTGTTATTTAGGTCAGGAGCTGTAACTCCCTATAATGCCCAAGACAAGGAACGCATATCTCAACTGTGTGTGCCCTCATAGGCAAGTCTGAATTGAAAGCGCTATCAGGATATCATTTTGATGTAATTGGTGAACATGAGTTCGAACTGCTCACCTGTGAAAGCTTCGTGTTTCCCGGCATCTTTCACCAGGCCCGCCCGGTCTACACCTGGAGGATGTGATAACCATTCCTGGTCTTTTTCTGCCCACACGCTTACATCGGAAATGGCGGCAGCATGGTTGTCAAACTGGAGTCCAACAATATGGGGTCGTTCTCGTACGGAAATCGCTTCCACCTGGCACTCTGCAGACGTAACCAGGACTTCTATCTCCTTGGGCAAGGGGGGCAAGACCGCCTGGCCATGCCATTTGAAGAGAGGAAATGATCTTGGCATGCTTCCAAACATGGCATGCCTTCGACCATCTTTTGTAAGGTGGCCCTTTATGAATCCTACACTCCGGTGAAAATTGGGGCCTATCCTGGACCCAAGGACATCTGCGAGAAGCTGGTGACCCAGACAAAATCCAAGATAGACCTTATCGGCTTTAAGGACCAGACGGATAATTTCCTTTTCGGCTTTCAAGAAGGGATATTCTTTTTCCTGACCCACGTTGGGGCTCCCACCCAAGACGATGACGCCATCATACGGTTTCACGTTTGGAATCGGCTGATGCCATGCCTCCACAATGTCAAGCCGCACCCGCTGCTTTTTTGCCGAACGGATTAAGTGCTGCCCCGGCCCTTCCCACGGCATGTGTTGGAAGACAAGGAATTGTTTTGCCATGTCGCCTTATTTCCCGATACAGAACTTAGGGGCTTCGCCCCAATTGGAGTACTCTCTTGCCATCCATCTCAATGGCATAAATTAAGCGCAACCAAAAGATCTATAATTTTAATGAGCTGCAGAAATTCCGAAACGTTTGGTTGGATGCGGCCCTCATAGGGAGTATTTCGGCAGTTGCCAATTTCGCCTCCCATAGAGGGCCGCACCGTCTGATGCGGGAATCCAAAGCTTGCCTAAAAGGCCATGCTCACGGTTACACCACCGTAAACAAAGTTGTCATCGTCACCTTTAAAGCTACGCCATTCCATTTCGTCGCTTGCATCGCTTGAAAGCGGGAAAGTATATGACAACGACGGGGTGATGGTGATGTATTTTGCCACGGCTATGGGCAGGCTTGCCGAAATCACACCATCGTGGAAGTTTTCAAATTCGTCGCCCGTAGGCACACCATTGTCAATCTCGGGATAGGCATCCTTGTCGTCGCTCAGCAAGTAACTGATCGATCCCGAAAGTTCCAGGGAGACTTTTTCCGTGATCTCGAACGCGTGAGAAATACCCAAAAGAAAATACCAGTGCTCGTAGGTGTCGAAATCCCTATAAACGGTAAATCCCGGCGACAGCAAGGTATCAAGACTAAGCGTCAGAAAGACTTCCTGCGAATCCTCCACATCACAACCCAGATCAAAATCACAACCCTCCAAGCCGTAGTAGATATAGCCCCCTTCCACGCTCAAAATGCCAAACCCCTTACCATAGGAGAGCGTGAAATCAGTCTCGTTCCAGTCCTGATCTTCCGCTGATTTGTATGGATCGGTGTCCAGGTTGCCCCATAAATTGGCTGAAAAACCCATGTAGCTGACCGTAATGGAAGGCTGAATAACGATACTGTCACGGCTCAATTCCTGTCCACGCCAGATGTAAGCACTTAGAACCGCAACCGAGAAATCAGCCGAAGGCTTCTCCTCTTCGGCTAAGGCCGGAAGAACGGTAAGAACAGCCAAAAATAAAGCTACGCTGATGGCCATAAGATGTCTGATGTGTTTCAAATCTCTTCTCATCAATTTTCCTCCTTTAGTTTTGTAGTCGTTCACGTACATTTTTTTCGTCATTGCGAGGAGCGTAAGCGAATAATTAGATTCTTAACGGGTTACAATCTGAAAGTCCGGATACGCGTTGGCCCCATGTTCGCTGAAGTCGAGCCCTTCCGCCTCTTCCTCGGGAGAAACCCTGAGACCTATGGTTTTGTCAATCAGCTTGAACAGGATAAAAGAAACACCAAACGCCCAGATAAAGGCCGCACAGATTCCCAGAACCTGTACACCGATTATCTTTGCCGAGGTTCCTCCAATGTTAAAGATGCCGGCTGCAAGGGTTCCCCATGCGCCGTTGACACCGTGTACAGAGATGGCACCTACAGGATCATCCACCTTAATCATGTCGAAAAAGAGTACTGAGAGCACAACGATCACGCCAGCGACTGCGCCGATAATCACAGCACTCAATGGCGTAACCGTGGCACACGGGCTGGTAATCGCCACCAATCCGGCCAAAGCGCCATTTAAACTCATGCCCACATCAGGTTTTCCAAATTTAATCCACGCGGTGATCATGGCAAGGACAGCCCCTGCGGCCGCGGCCAGATTGGTATTCGTAAAGATCATGGCAATGTCTTTGTTGGCTACTGTAGTGGAACCAGGGTTGAACCCGAACCAACCAAACCACAGGATAAAAACCCCTAAAGCCGCCAGTGGCATATTGTGGCCGGGGATCGGTTGCACGTTCCCCTCTTTTGAGTATTTGCCAATCCTGGGGCCCAATACAATAGCCCCGGCCAGACCCGTCCACCCCCCAATCGAATGGACGACCGTAGAACCGGCAAAGTCGATAAAGCCGAGTTTTTCCAGCCAGCCGCTTCCATGATAAAGTCCTCCCCAGGCCCAACTTCCAAAAATCGGATAAATAAAGCCGCAGATGGCTGCGCTATATATCAAATATCCGATAAATTTTGTCCGTTCTGCCATGGCACCAGACACAATGGTTGCTGCCGTGGCAGCAAAAACGACTTGAAACATCCAGAAAGCAACGACCCAGGGATCTTTACCAGGAGAAAAATCGCTCAAGAAAAAGCAGGAAGTTCCAAACCAGCCTGTCTGGCTCACCCCGAACATCAGGCCAAAACCGATTGCCCAATAAAAAATCGAGCCCATGGAAAAATCGAGCAGGTTCTTCATCAAAATATTCACCGCATTTTTTGCGCGCGTAAAACCGCACTCCACCAGGGCAAACCCTGGCTGCATAAAGAAAACAAGAGCCGCAGCCACTAAAGTCCAGACATAATCCGCATGTGACTGAACAAGATCAATGGCTGTCTTGTTTGATTCAAGGGTTACAGGTTCGTCTCCCGCCCAAAGCCTTGTGACACTCAATATTATAAATAATATTGACAGAAAAATTTTTTTCATGTTTGTTCCTCCTCCTCATTCAAGAGTTAAACGGCATCTTTCCCTGATTCACCGGTTCTGATCCTGATGGCTTGTTCCACGGTTAATACAAATATTTTGCCGTCTCCTATCTTACCGGTGTTAGCCTTTTCGGTAATAGTTGACACAACTTTGTCTGACAGGGACGCATCAACCACAATGTCAATTTTTATCTTGGGTATAAAATCCACCTGGTATTCAGCTCCCCTATAGATCTCCTTATGACCTTTCTGACGTCCAAACCCTTTGACTTCGGTTATGGTCATGCCGGTTACCCCAATTTCGTTTAAGGCATCCTTTATCTCGTCCAGCTTAAACGGTTTTACAATCGCCTCTATCTTTTTCATTAAAACACGCTCCTTTCCCTTTTAAATGTTCTATCTTTTCCATGAATTAGATTTTTGTCAGATGATACAGCAAGGAGCATGCCATATTGGAATGAGCCCTTAAAAACGGACATAACGGCCTGTTATTATTTAGATATAATTGGATAGGGAGCGGCAGGTCCGGCAAGACATAAGTTACAATTTAGTAGTTTAATATATCTTTTGTTACATTTTTGTTGTTATTCTTGAAGCATACGACGGTATTGTAACAATAATGTCTCCACGTAAAGTATATGATCACAAAGGAGGGCCGTCTATCTTAAATGGAATTGAGATATTAAGAGATTCGGTGAATGCGGCAATCCAGCAGGGTAACTAATCTCGAAAAAAATAAAATACATGATGCCTGTATTTTGGTGAAAGTTCAAATTTGCCAAATAGAGTGTAATATTTTGTAATCATATAACAATAACATACCTTCGAGATTAGTTATGCAGATTTTAGGTGCTATGTGATGTGGGAAATATTAGGAGTAGAAGTTTAGATTTTTCGGGACTAAATAAAACTTGACCCAATGAATTTCTTCAGGTATGGTTAACTTGTTGATTTAATTAAGTAATAATAATTTTTAAGCCTTATTTTAAGTTTAGCTAACAATAGTTGCATCTGTATACAGATTTGTCGTTTACATATCTTATTTGAAACGTGTTTAGGTTTTGATTATGTGTGGTTTAGCCGGATGTTTTGGAACACAGGATTTAAATTTAATTGATCGGATGCTGGATGCCATGACGCACAGGGGCCCGGACGACCGCGGGATCCATATTCACCCTGCTGGCGTTTTCGGCCATACCAGGCTATCGATTGTCGACGTGGCGGGAGGCCACCAGCCAATCCTGGCGGATGGCTGTAAAGCCGGAATCATTTGTAACGGAGAAATCTATAATTTCCGCCGGATCAGAAAAAAGCTAACTCCTAAGTACACTTTCAAAACCAAATCGGATTCCGAAGTTGTGCTTCATCTTTACCGAGAAAAGGGACCCGAAAGCGTTAAAGAGCTGGACGGGATGTTCGCCTTTGCCCTATTTGATGGCGATAACTATATGTTAGCTCGCGATCCGATTGGGATTAAGCCGCTCTATTACGGATATGTGGATAACAAACTTTACTTCGCTTCCGAATTGGGCGCCATGTCTTTAGCCGGGGTCGAGACGGCGTACGAGTTTCCTCCAGGCCATTATTTCACCCCGGATAAAGGCTTCGTTGAATATTACCGAGTGCCGGAGGTTCAAGATGAAGTTCTGACCGACGTAGAAGAAACCTGCCGTCTGATTCGCACAACCTTCACCCAGGCAGTCAAAAAGCGGTTTCTTGCCGATAAACAAATTCACGTCGGTTCATTCTGCAGCGGTGGTCTGGACAGCAGTCTTATCGCCGCCATCGCCGCTGAAGAAATTCCCAATCTGCATACCTTTGCAGTGGGAATGCGGGATGAGAACGGAACGGTTAGCGACGACCTCAAAGCCGCCCGTATCGTCGCCGATCACATCGGCTCCAACCACCATGAACTTATTTTTACCGAAGGGGAATATTATGAAGCCCTGCCGAGGGTAATTAAAAAGCTGGAAAGCTACGATCCATCACTGGTGCGCTGTGCGGTGCCCTGCTACTTCACCTGTAAACTGGCCGCCGATTATGCAACAGTAGTTTTAACCGGTGAAGGCGCTGATGAGATCTTTGCCGGCTACCACTACATCAAACGTTTACCGAAATATGCGATAAATCAGGGTATCTTCCCGATGAAATCTTATGGCGTTACAAGGTTCAATACACCCAGGGAGCAGGCTGTGAAAGTCTGGGACAGCGCCTGGCAGAGCAAGAAATAAGCCATGATGAATATCAGCATATTAAAGACGAGAATCCGGGAGCGGTAATAAACAGTCGCGAAGCTGCCTATTACTACAAGATATTCCGTCAGTTTCATCCGCAAGATTCTATTCTGGATTCAATCGGTATTTGGCGGGGATTCGATTTTGACGAAGAGCGACAGCAGATGCAGGGAACCGTTTAAAAACACCGATAAGGCTGAATGGATTGCAGCCGTAATATGTAAATTTGCCCTTACTATTTAACAAAAAGGAGAGAAAATGATGTCAACCAAAAACAGTCACAACTTAGTGGAAGACAAAAAAGTTGATGCTGGAAAAGTTAAATGCTCAAACTGTAACCGGGAATTGAAATTTTCCTACCAGTGGATAGGAGACCATCAAAATGCCCTATGTGAAGGTTGTTATCAAAATTTAGTATTTCCTTTTTTAAATGACAGCTATTATTTAAAACAGAATTAGGACAATCAAACACAACAGCAACAGCCTGCTGAATACTCAGCAGGCTGCTGCTGTTTTAGGGAGGTTATATATCGAAATAGAGGAAGATTAAACTTTTCAGATGCAATTTGATACAATCAGGTTGTAAAATGATGACAGAAAAAGATTGTTCTGAACGGTTAAAAATATTATAGTTACTGGAAAAACGAGATTCTCAACATATAGTCGAGACTCAAGAAATATTGCAAACTGGTATTAAAGATGGTTGAGATACATTTTTCCAATTATTGTCTGAAAGAAAATACGTATTATTTTTTATATATTGGCGAACTGAAAAATTACGGTCTGAACATCTTCCTCAAGGATGCCCTTTCACGCATCAAGGATCGCAAAGTTGATTTTATCTCAATTGTTCCTGACGTATTTGAGCAATACAACTATGAAAACCTGATTGTAATAAACCCTGATGCGAAAAATTGTAGAAATAAATATGGCCGTAATGTCAGTTGCAGAATCCCTGCCCATAAGTTTTTAACCTGCGTTTCGGAAAGCCAACAGGTAAAAGACCTGGTTAGAAAGCTTCTTCACAGGCAGGACAGCCTTTATCTTTACCTGTATGAAAGTATGCCGGAGATGACCCTGGACGCTATTCCAGGTGTTTTTATTTTGGGCCCGGAAAGTAAAATTGCCGGAAGGCTGAACAGCAAGATATATCAATATAAAAACATAGAAGGTCTTATTCCCATGGCGGACTTTTTCATCTGTGACGGCATGGATGATTTGATTCACACCACGGACACGCTTTGGCCAAAATGGAAAGACGGCATTTTCGTCAGTCTGGAGTATAGCGCGGCCGGCTCCAACAGTATTATTGCCCGCAGTCCCCGGGATATCGTCGCAAGATTCTCCGAGCAGGAGGAGACCTATCTCATCAGTCGCAATATTCCTCACAAGCATGATCCCACAGTTCTGGCTGTAGTTGCTAATGAAGATGATATTTATATTGCCGGTGTTGCCGACCAGCGGATTGAAAATGGAACGCGTTTCACAGGTTCAACATTTCCAACAAAGCTGGGAGATGAAATCGTTGCCGGTCTGAAGAAGCAAACCCGAACCGTGGGAAAGTGGCTTGCCAGAGAAGGCTATCGAGGTATTTATGGGTGCGATTTTCTTGTTGATTATAACAGCGAAGTAGTTTTTCTTGAAGTCAATGCCAGGAAACAAGGAACAACCATGGAATTTTGCTGCACTCTGGAGCAATCACTCCCTTCTGATTCGCCGATGCTTCCTGAACTGGAATATTATGCAGTGATTCATGGAAAATTTCCTGAAAACGCCATAGAGATGAAAAAAAATATCAAGAATATTAACTGGGGGACCTATAACTACAAGATCGATAAAATAGTCTTTACCCAGGGTTATATTCCCCAAAATTCCCATGAACGGAAAGCATTTAAAAAAGTGGCCGACCATAACCTGAACAAAGACTTTCTAATACTGGAGCATATTGGAAATGATTTTGTGGTGGAAGAGGGCTCTTTTTTGGGACGCATCGTAGCCTTGGGCCATGATCATTCCAGTGTCCAACAGGGGCTTAACCAGGGCCAAAAAATAATCGAGCTAACCATAGCCAAATAACCCGGAGAAACACTAATGTCCAATAGAAAAATTACAGAAAAGCGGTTAGACCATTTCACCCGAAAACTATTGGAAGATCTTTTTGCCCCGTCAGATGTCAATCCATCTTGTTCGCCGGATCTGGATAGTGAAATTAACAACTTTCTTAGACAATCTGAAAATACTAAGATGACCGCCCCCATTGTTTCCCTTTTTACCCGGCTTAAGGAAATCAGGAACAGTCCGGGCATTCTTCCCGATGCCTTTGGTATCGCCAGGGATACCTTGATATATCTGGCTGAAAAGCACCAAAATCTGGACGAGCATGAAGTTTCAATAGGCGGACGGGTCAACATGGCGCTGCCTATAGTTGATCAGGCAAATCTTAGGATAGAAGAATATCTACAGAAAAAAGATGTTGAAGCACCCAGCGGCATCGAGCTTTGGGACAAAATCCAAGTAAATGCCGGGCGGATAAAATTGGCTCTGAATATAAAGGATGAGGAGTGGAATTCCTATTCGGGACAGATCAAGAACTGTATCGATTCCGTGGAAAAGCTGTCAAAAATCATTAGACTGCCCGAACATACTATTGAGAATATCGGCCGGGTGACTAAAAATTACAGGATGCGGTTAACCCCATATTACGCCAGTCTGATCCAACCGGAGAAAGAGAACGATCCCATCCTGTTGCAATCCGTGCCTACCGGTGAAATGATCGATAATGTCGGCGTTGAAATTCCGCCGGTTGCGGCAGACCATTCGCCTGCCAGGCTAATTGATCAGTTTTACCCTCGAGTGTTAACCATTAAAGCCACTAACATGTGCGCAATGTACTGCACTCACTGCCTGCGTATCGCCCATATCGGGAAAAAAGACCGCATTTATTCCGACAAAGCCTATGAAGAGGCTTTGAACTACATCCGCGACAATCAGCGCATTCGGGATGTACTCATCACCGGCGGTGACGCATTGGTTTTACCCAACAAAATCATCAAAAAAATCTTAAACGCCTTAGATAGTATTGATCATTTAAAGGTGAAACGCCTCGGTACCAGAATTCCGGTAACCGCCCCCTGGAGGTTGGATTCCGAACTTTTGGAAATCCTTTCTGAAAGCAACGATAAAAAACCGGTAAGAGTCGTCACTCAGATCAATACCGCCCAGGAAATTACACCGATTTCCAAAGACGTCTTTAAAAGGATCTCAAAAAGCGTCAGTGCCGTTCTCAACCAGGCGGTCCTTTTAAAGGGCATTAACGATACAAGAGTCAAAATGTGGAAACTCTGTGAAACCATCCATGAAAGCTATGTTCGGCCATATTATATTTTTAACTGTAGCTATAGAAATCCTCAATTCGCCCATTTCAGAGTACCTGTTGAAACGGGCAGGGATATTGTAGAAAGCATGTATGGCAATATATCCGGTGATGCCATCCCGCGATTCATCGCCACTGCCGGCGGAAAAATCCCGTTGCACAAAAGCAATGTTATGGGTCGCGACGGTGCGGACGTCATCTTAAAAAAACCGTGGAGCGACGAAGAAGTAAAGTATCCGGATGCAGACCCGGACGAATACGCTAACCCATATTTTTCCTTTGCCAAGCACCCATGACCCACGATAACCGCATAATATCCTTTCTCAATGCGCATGAACCGGATATGTTCGCTCTCCTTGAAAAAATGGTGCTGATCCAAAGCGGAAGCCATAACAAGGAAGGTGTTGACCGGGTTGCTCGTCTGATACAATCCATATTCCAATCCAACACGGTCTCTTGCCAGGCCATGGAACAGACTAAATTCGGCAATCATCTCATTGTTAGATCCCTCTGTAAAAGGCGATTCGACAAGCAGATCCTTCTGATGGGACATATGGATACCGTATTCCCAAAAAACACCGACTTTAACTGGTACAGGGAAAATAGTACCCACTGTTACGGTCCCGGCGTTATCGATATGAAAGGAGGGCTGGTTGTCGGGATATTCGCCCTCAAGGCTCTGGATTCTCTGGGACTTTTGGAAAAAAGCCCCATACCAGTGCCGGTTTTGAAATCATCAGCAGCAGGCCTCCCATGGAACAAACTCACGTCAACCGGAAACTGTTTCAAAAAGTAAAATCCGTGGCCAAAAGGCTTGGCCTCTCCATCAAGGAAGAATACATGATAAAGGCGAGTCTTCTGCAAAGATCGATCTTGCTGGCCTGTTCGATAATCGAGATAGTGTCCATCCATAAATGAGGATTTTTGTTCAAGATCAAGCTTCCGGCATCGCTTCTCTCCGAGGCGTAGGATCGTGCCTCTACGAGCCGGAGGCCAGCCCGTAGGGCTTACAGGCAGGCAGATAGTTTATATTTCGAGGATTATTTTTTGAGCATAACGCAGCTTGTCCCGTCGTAGCTTTAGCGTAGTCGTAAGATTGGGCAAAAAGACCATTTATGTATGGACACTACCTATGCCTTACCCTCTCTATTTCATCAACAATGGCGCGACTTAGGGTGCCTATAGCCCGGCTCTGGGCCGCGACCAGTGCGTCGTAGTCCTCGGTTGATAAAGGCTCCTTTATACTGGTATGCTTAATCACTGGCTTATTCGTGTCTTTTTTATTCCATACGGACCATGTCACGTTCAACACAACGTCCCCTCCAAACCTGCCTTCAAACTGCTCCACAGTCAACTGAATACGGTAGGTCGGGGAAAACTGATCGGTCCAGGGATATGCGGCCACTCGATCTGCGGACAGAAGAACGGAAATGTTCCTGGATAAAACCCGCAAGAAATCTACCGAAAACGAGCCGGCCCATCGATGGAACTCGGACACCTCTACACGGTTTTGGCTTTTCCGGGTTACGATCTGCGGCCGGTCAAGAAGTTTTGGAAATTCCACCGGCCCCACACCGATTGCAAGGGTATCCCCGGAAACGGCTTGAGGAATATCCCGCTGCATCTCGAAAGAGGGATTCAGGGTATAATATCTCACCGCAGGGGTGGTACTGCACCCGGCAAGTAAAAATACCATAAGGAAAAATACCAAACTTATGTTCCCAAAGCATGCTCTATTTTTCATTGCGCTTTTCCTTTCCAAAAACCAGGGAATCGGGATGTCGCTCCAGGTAATCCGCCAGTACGCTGATATTCCGAGCCGCATCGGCCAGCTCTGCCAGCGCTTGTTTCAATTCGTATCCGGTGGGAGACTCCGCATCCAAAAGCCTGTCTACTTTCGTCAGTGTGGTCTCGGTCTTTTCCAACGTTGCCGTGGCCGCAGGAGCAACCTTCTCATCCAGATTTTTCATGAGCTTGAGCAACTGTTCGGCGGACTTATTCAAGTGCGCCAGGGTATCTCGGAGGTCTTTGCCGATCTGCTCCAGGGGAAGTTTTTCCAGCTTTTCTACAATTTTAGTTATGCCTCTGGTGATCTCTTCTATGGGCGTCGGAATGGTTGGCAGTT
>JAYEFV010000285.1:0-11599 GCA_034658755.1 Thermodesulfobacteriota bacterium
CAGCTCTTGTTGTACTTGTTGCAATTATTGTCGGTTCCAGCATGATAAACAAAACTAAATATTATATGAATGCAAAACAGGGAGCACTTGAAATCTGGCAGGGAAGATTCGCTCCCATGGGTGAAGAGCTTCTGATCACACTGCCCGGAGTTCAGCTCCCTGAAACCATAAAAGATGTTTATTCCAAAAAAGATGTATTTCCGCTTATTTCCAATTATTATGTGGAAAAGGCTGATGCGCTGCTGGTAGTTCCGGGACTGCCTGATTTTGAAGGAATAAAGGGCTATTTAAACAAGGCGCTTTCCTATGCCGCCACATCTGCTTCCACTGAAGCTGCTTATAATCGCTTGAACAACATCGAACTGATGATTCTTTTCTACAAGGCTGATGTGGCTGCCGGCAAGGCAACCATTTCTGACCTTAAAGATGCAAAGCACTATCTTGACCAAGCCACAGCACTCAGTACAAATGACCTTCAGACGAATATGATAAATCAAAAAATTGATGCTGTGGATAAACAAATCGCAACCCTAAAAGCAAAAGAAAAGGAAGCAAAATCTCCAGCACCGGTTCCTCCGCCCAAATAAATTCATTATAAACAATCTATACATAAAAGCGGATAGCAGTTATAAAACTGCTATTCGCTTTTTTATTTTATTATCAGTGGGCGAACCCTTAGTATCATCAGGTAATACTCCAAAACTTATTGAGAAGTTACCTCATTGCGACCGGTGCCGTAACATCCAGCCCGCCAGTGGCAGTGTAAAACCGTTATTCCCTCTCACCCGGCCTCCCCGATTTCGTGTTTCCCACAACGCAGGGTAAACGCATTTGATTTCGGTGCAGCGTAGCGTCGTGGAGCGTTCTCCCTGTATTGGAATTCAAATGCGTTTGCCCTGTCCCACATCGCCTTTTCACTTGACTCAAAAACTTGAATCTCTTAAAGTTTCAACAAATCCTGATGTTGCTTCCAACAAAGAACGTTACACTTTAAGACAGCAACTATGACCATTAAACGCTTCCTCATATTCGCGCCCATGCTTTTAATCCTTTTTTTGCTCCAGTCATATTTCTGGGTGCCCACATACGAGGATCAAACCAAAGGAAATCCCGAACGCCTCAATGAGTATATTGCCGGCTCCATTGGTGATGCCAGCCTGCTGAATCCCATTCTCACGGCGGATTCGGCAAGCAGCAGCATCGAAAACATGGTATTTGAGGGCCTCATCGACCGGGATGAGCAGTTACGCTTCAGAGGGCGTCTGGCTACATCATGGGAGGTGTTCGAGGAAGCCTATTTTTATGTCAACCCATCCGCCAACTTACCTGGATTGGGTAATGCAGACCCGGAAACCCTGGTAGATTTTATCAAAAAAGCGAAACAAAACAAGCAAACAAAAAATAGAGGGCTCAGAGATTCTCTGGGATGCATCACGGACATTTCCTTTCTTCCTCCCAAAACTTTTTGGGTTACCAAGCCGCTTAAAGATCCAACCGCCGGAAAACAAAAAAATATTAAAATCCGCATCGCAGCCCCTGCCAGAATAAAATTTGTTCTTAATCGGGTAGACCCGGATTTTTTCCAAAATCTTTCACAGCTGTTGGGCAAAAATTACTTTGAATCCTTTAACGGCAAAGCGTATCTGATGTCTGATTCCCAGCTCGAAAAGGAAAAAATAGCCGAATATGCCGGTGAGCTGTTACCGGCTATTGAGCACAATCCGGTTCTTTTGTTTCACTTAAGGCCCGGGGTAATGTTTCATGACGGCCATCTATTTGACGCCTATGATGTCAAATTTACCTATGAATCGATCATGAATCCGAAAAATCTTTCCCCTCGTATTGCCGATTATGAGCCTGTTAAATCTGTTACAGTTATGGATCCGTTGAGCGTAAAAATCGTTTACAAGCGACTTTATTCTCCTGCCATGGGAACCTGGGGCATGGGAATCCTCCCCGAGCATTTGCTCAATCATAATGCTCTTAAAAAGGGAGCCCGCCTTCTCGGGAAAGACCCGAACACGTTCTCCATGCGCCAGAGCAGCTTCAACCGGCATCCCATCGGGTGCGGACCCTTCCGGTTTCATGAGTGGAAATCGGATCAGTACATTATCCTGGATGGTTTTGACGGCTACTGGGAAGGACCGCCCAACTATAAAAAATATGTCTTTCGTGTGATACCGGATCGGCTGACCCAGGAAATGGAATTTTATGCCGGCACCATCGACAGCTACGATGTTCAACCCCATCAGGTAAAGCGGCTGAAAAAGGACCAACGGTTCCAGAGTTTTGCCGGCACGGCTTTAGGCTACACCTATATCGGCTACAACATCCGGCGCAAGCCCTTTGATGATCCCAGAGTACGAAGGGCATTAGGTATGGCAATCGATATGGACAAGATTATCAACTATGTGCTTTATGGTCAGGGAGAGCGAATCACCGGTCCTTTTGTCAAACAGACCGATTATTATAACCACAATATCAAACCGGTTCTTTACGATCCAAAGGGTGCTTTAGCACTGTTAGAGGCGGCCGGCTGGAAACGCAATAAAGAGGGATGGCTGACAAAAGACGGCAATAAATTTCAATTCACCCTTATCACCAACAACGGCAACGATCTCCGTAAAGCCATACTGGCAATTGCCCAGGACGCATGGAAGCAGATCGGAATCGATGTGCATACGGATCTTTTAGAGTGGTCTGTATTTATCCAGGAACGCGTGAACAAGGCAGATTTTGATGCCCTGATCCTGGGCTGGCAAATGGGAATAGAGCCGGATCTATATCAGATCTGGCATTCAAGCCAGACTAATCCTCATCAGCTCAATTTTGTAAGTTTCAAAAACAAAGAAGCCGACGATCTCATCATAAAGATCAGGCAGGAATATGATCACAACCGGCAGGTCGAATACTGCCACAGGCTTCATGAAATTATTGCAAGAGAGCAGCCGTACACGTTTCTTTATGTTGGTAAGTGGACAGCCGTTTTAGACAAACGTATCGTCATGAAAACTGTAGATGATGCGGGGCAAATAATGTATGAAAAAATAACACCAACGAAAACCGGAAATTATAGTTTTTATTTTAACAAATGGATAAAGCTTCCAGAGGCGCCCGGCTTTATGGATGAGGGATAGACCATGATATCATTTATCGGACGCAGTGTTATCCAGAAGATCATTACTCTTTTTTTCGTCTCAATCGTATCTTTTTTGATCATTCATATTGCGCCCGGCAAGCCGAGCCAGGTGGATCCGATGAATCCCAAGTTCACTCCTGAAGTCGTGGAACGATTTCAAAAAGAGTTTCATCTGGACAAGCCGCTTCATGTTCAGTATCTTTATTTTTACAAGGATCTTTTTACCGGGGAAACCGTTTCCTGGAAGGACAATCAATCGGTCCTTAAAAAAATATGGGAACGATTCTTAAACAGTCTGCCCCTGTTTATTGTGGGTACAATTATTACCTGGACCCTTTCTTTTCCCATTGGCATCAGATCGGCCATTTTCAGGGGTCAACTTTATGATCGAAGTGCCACATTTTTATCGTATCTTCTGATTTCCATTCCCGGTTTCTTTTTTGCTTACGTCCTGATTATTTTCGTGGTGAACCAATTCCATGTTCCGGTTATCGGCATGGAAACTTTCGGAATCGGAGACGGTGCTTCCCTGCCGCACATATTCATGGACAGGATCTGGCATCTGCTCCTCCCTTCTATGCTGGGCGCCACCGGAGGAATTGCAGTCCTTTCCCGGTATGTACGAAGTCAGATGCTCGAAGTGGAAGGCCAAGATTATATTCGTACGGCCCGGGCCAAAGGACTTCCACCGGAACAGGTCCACTATAAGCATGCTCTGCGAAATGCCCTGCTTCCTTTTGTAACCATGTTCGGACTTATTTTACCGGGTCTGATCGGAGGCTCGGTTATCATTGAATCGATATTTTCCTGGCCGGGCATGGGACGGATGGCCTATGAGGCGATTCTGGCCAGAGATTACCCGGTTATTCTGACGGTTAATTTTGTTTCAGCCGTCCTGGTACTGGCCGGCACTTTTATTTCAGATCTTCTTTACCTAATTGTGGATCCAAGGATACGTCTGTAATGAACATAGCAGAAAAAGGATTTAATGAAGATTTTCAATTCGAGACGCCCCTGGTTCCGAAACGGACCCGGCTCCAGGAATTCTGGCTTGTTTTCAAGCAAAACCGGCTGGCCATCCTGGGGCTCTTTATCTTTATCCTTTTTTTCTGCTGCGCAATCATGGGTCTGTTTATGACTTCCGGGCCGGACCCTTTATTCGATCCTGCCATGATCCGTCTTCAAGAAAAGCTGCGTCCGCCCCTTGCAAAACCGAATCTTGATTCTTTGCGGCACGAAGAGATCCCATGCCTGGGGTTTTACCTGATGGGAACCGATGATCTGGGACGGGATGTTTTTGCAAGAATGCTTCAGGGCGCATGGGTTTCTTTGACCGTTGGTTTTGTGGCCGTGGGGATATCTGTACTTATTGGCATATTCATGGGCGGAATAGCGGGATATTTTGGGCAACACCATATCAGGGTCGATCATGTTCTTGTGACGTTTCTGTTGATTTCCGGCGCAGGTCTGGTAATGGCCCATTCTATCCGTTTCGGTGCAGCGCTTTTATGTCTCACCCTGGCATACATTTTTTATTCTTTTTTTACTCAAAACAGATCCGGGGAAAAATCCGTGCCCTCATGGGCGAAAGTTTTCCGTAAAAACGCTGTCTCCGTGGACACAATGATCATGAGAATCGTGGATATTATGCTCTGTTTCCCTAGTTTTTTTCTGATTCTGACAGTAGTGGCGCTTCTCCCTGCAAGCATATATAATATCATGATCGTTATCGGGCTGACCAGTTGGATGGGGACCACGCGTTTTGTCAGAGCTGAATTTCTCTCTTTAAGAGAACAGGATTTTGTTGCGGCTGTAAAGACACTCGGCGCCGGCAACTTCAGGATCATTTTTCGACACATGATGCCCAATGCCATTGCGCCGGTGCTGGTCTCCGCTACCATCGGTATTGCTACGGCCATTTTAACGGAAGCCGGCTTGAGCTTTCTGGGATTCGGTGTGCCGCCCCCCCACGCCACCTGGGGAAACATTCTTTCAGACGGCAAGAATTTCATCTTTGATGCACCCTGGCTTACCTTCATACCGGGCATTGCAATTCTTATTGTGGTGCTCTCTTTTAACCTTTTTGGTGAAGGTCTCAGGGACGTATTGAACCCAAAACTCAGGGAAAGACACTGAATTGTCGATTGTTGATTGAAGATTGACAAATGACAAGTGACTGATGCCTAATGGCCAATAACAACACCCTGATTTCTGTTCAGGATTTAAAAGTTTATTTTCGAACCGGCCACGAGTGCGCCCGTGCCGTAGATGGTATCAGTTTTGAGGTTCGGAAAGAAGAGACCGTCTGTCTTGTCGGCGAATCCGGATGTGGAAAAACGGTTTCCGCACTCAGCATACTCGGTCTCATCCCAACACCTCCCGGGGAAATAGCAGGGGGTCGCATTCTGTTCCAGGGCAAAAACCTGCTGGAACTCGACGAAGAAGATATGCAGAAGATTCGCGGAAATCGTATTGCCATGGTATTTCAGGAACCGCTGACATCGCTGAATCCTGTTTTTACCATAGAAGATCAGATCGGCGAGGCGATCTGCATCCATAAAAACATAGGGGCCGTAGAATTGCGTGACCGCTGTATTAAGCTTTTAAAAGATGTGGGTATCCCCTCACCTGTGCAAAGACTTAAAGACTATCCCCACCAGCTCAGCGGCGGGCAGAGGCAGCGGGTCATGATTGCCATGGCTCTGGCATGTGATCCGGATCTGATCATAGCCGACGAACCCACCACCGCCCTTGATGTGACCGTACAGGCTCAAATTTTGCAACTGCTTAAATCCATTCAGAAAACACGATCCATGTCCGTACTATATATTACCCATGATCTCGGCGTAGTGGCGAATATTGCCGATCGGGTTTATGTGATGTATTCCGGCATCGTCACGGAACAGGGGAATACGGCTCAGATCTTTCATGATGCCCGGCACCCGTATACCCAGGGACTCCTTGCATCACTTCCCAGCCGATCAAAACGGGGGAAAAGGCTTTACAGCATCCCCGGCACGGTGCCGAACCCGGCCTACAAGCCTGCGGGCTGTCCATTTCATCCCAGATGTCCTCATGCAATCCCAATCTGTGGCAAAGAATATCCAAAGATGTGTGATTACAGCCAGGCACACCTGGCCCGCTGCCCCGTATTGTTTAAAAATAAAAAACCTGGCCCAAAGGACTATGCTTTGGTTATCCCCAGAGGGGATTTGCTTTGTTAGCAGTTCATTGACTTATTAAAATCCCAAATGTCAAATTACAAATTACAAACAATTTCCAATGACCGAAAGGGGAAATCCCAAATAACAAAACACAAATAACAAATAAATTCCAATGACCGAAATTTGAAATAACAAACAAAAGAATAAAATAAATGGCATCCAAGAGTAATAATAAACAGATCATCCTGCGTGTACAAAACCTGAAAAAATACTTTCCCATACGCAGAGGTTTTTTTCAGAAAATCGCCGGATGGATTAAAGCCGTTGATGACGTGAGCTTTAAAATCGAACAGGGAAAAACCCTGGGTCTGGTGGGAGAGAGCGGCTGCGGGAAAACAACCGTTGCCAGACTCATTCTAAAACTTTTGGAGCCGGATCACGGAAAAATCATCTTTCGAGGGAGTGATATCGGTAAACTTACCGAAAAAGATATGAAGCCGATTCGAAAAGAGATCCAAATCGTTTTTCAGGACCCCTTCGGCTCATTAAATCCCCGGATGACCGCCGGATTGTCCATTGAGGAAGGGCTGCGAATTCTGGGTATTAAAAGGGGTAAAAAGCGTAAAGAGCGCCTTGAAAAACTCCTCGAAATGGTGGGCATGTCTCCGCATAGTGTAGATCGATATCCCCATGAATTCAGCGGCGGACAGCGCCAGCGCATCTGCATCGCACGCGCCCTGAGCGTGGACCCCTCACTGCTTGTATGTGATGAACCGATCTCGGCTCTGGATGTATCCATACAGGCCCAGATCATCAACCTTTTAAAAGATCTTCAGGATCGCCTGGGATTAAGCTATCTTTTCATCTCTCATGATCTCAATGTGGTGAGTTATCTGTGCAGCACGATTTCCGTCATGTACAAAGGCCAAATCATGGAGTCCGCACCCGCGGAGGAACTTTTTGAAACCCCCCGTCATCCCTATACCCTGTCGCTCCTTTCGGCGATTCCCGAACCCGTGCCGGGTATAAGACGGAAAATAGAGCTCGTGGAACCGGATCTTTCTGATTCTCTGATAACCTCCAAGGGATGCCGTTTTCAGGGAAGGTGCCCCATGGAGGAAGCCCGTTGTCTGGAAAAGAAAATCGGCTTTGAAAAAGTCGGAGAAAAACACTTTGTAAGATGCTGGAAAGCTGAGAAGAAATAAAACCTAAAATCTAAATGCAGGGCTACTGACCTATTGTAAATTCAGATTCAACATATTTTAATGAAGAATCCACACCGTGAAGGCATATAAAAGATGAACGTCGAACATCGAACGTTGAACATCAAATAATGTATTCTACCATTTATAATAAAGACAAAGCGAAGCGCCTTCCATATTCGACGTTCGACGTTGAACGTTCGATGTTCTATGTTCAAATTGTTGCATCTGAAATTACGACTAAACCTTCATACCACGTTGAAATTACGTATACAGGTCAGGAGTTCTGAAATGTTTCAAGGAGGCGTTAACATGGAACCTGTATTGCTGGATAAAGACGGCCCCGTGGCGTGGCTTACATTAAACCGGCCTGAAAAACGTAATGCACTCTCTTTGGAATTGATGACAAATATGCTGGATAAGCTCAAAATTATAGAACAAGATCAGGATATCCGTGTGGTTGTCATCAGGGGAAACGGCCCGGCGTTTTGTGCAGGGCATGATCTTAAGGAAATGGTCGGAACAGACCTGAATATCCGGCATTTTCACAAGATTTTTTCAGTGTGCGCAGAAATGATGCAAACGCTTTTCAAACTGCCGCAGCCGGTGATTGCTCAGGTTCATGGCATCGCAACGGCAGCGGGATGCCAGTTGGTTGCCGCCTGCGACCTTGCCATTTCGGAAACCGGGGCTCAGTTTGCCACCCCTGGGGTAAAAATAGGTCTTTTCTGTTCCACTCCCTCGGTTCCCCTGGTCAGGGTTGTGGGCCGACGAAGGGCTTTGGAAATGCTCTTGACGGGTCGTTTTATTTCAGCCGAGGAAGCGGAAAGGTTCGGACTCATAAACAGAATAGTTGGTCCGGACAAGCTTGTGGAACAGACTGAAAAATGGGCCATGGAGATCGCTCAATACAGCCGGTATACCCTTGCCTTGGGAAAGCGAACTTTTTATAAACAGGTGGACCTGGATACCGCGTCAGCTTATAATTATGCCACTCATGCAATTGTGATGAACTGCCTGGCTGAAGATGCACAGGAAGGTATGTCGGCTTTTTTGGAAAAAAGGAAGCCTGAGTGGAAAAATCGTTGAAACGCTTCAGAGAGACCCGAGGTTGGATGATTAAAATTGCCCATAATATGGCTTTAAAAAATATCCCATATTTATTCCTTCTCGTATGCCTGGTTTCAGGTTTCAGGTGCCAGCGCCTCTGTTCATCATTCCTGACACCTGACACCTGAAACCTTAAGATATGGAACAAAAATGGGATTAAAATTCCATCTGTATACACGGCGATTTTCATCACCCCAGATCCGAGGTAACCAGATGCGGGCCAAAATAGTTTTGAAAATCACTATAGATCCAGAATAAACAAAGGGAACAGGGTGCTCCCTGTTCCCTTCCAGAAATAAAGAATATAATAAATGTTAGCGTTTTGAAAACTGGAACCGTGCCCGAGCACCCTTCTGGCCGTATTTTTTTCTTTCCTTGACCCTGGCGTCACGCCGAACGTAGCCGACTTTTTTCAATGCCTTCCTAAGCTCAGGGTTAGCCAACATCAAAGCCTTGGTGATGCCATGTCGAATGGCGCCGGCTTGCCCTGAAGAACCTCCGCCGGTAACCCGGGCTTTTACATCAAATGATCCAAGAGTATTGGTCAAGACAAGGGGCTGTTTTACAATTGTTTTTACCACCTCAACCTTGAAATAATCATCCATTGAGCGATCATTAACGGTAATTTCCCCGTTCCCCGGCATTATCCAGGTTCTTGCGATGGCGCTCTTTCGTTTTCCTGTGGCATAATAAACGTTTTCTTTATCCATATAATTCCCCGATACTCAAAAAAATTTAACCTGCTCTTCTAAAGGTCAAGAATTTCCGGTTGCTGAGCCTCATGAGGATGCTGATTACCCGAATAAACCTTCAATTTTTTGAAAAGCTTTTTTCCCAGTCTGTTTTTTGGCAACATACCCTTGACGGCAAAACGGATAAGATCTTCAGGCCTTTTTTCCAAAAGTTTCTGAGCGGTAATCGTCTTAAGACCCCCGATGTAACCACTGTGACGATAATATTGTTTCTGCTGCCATTTTTTTCCGGTCATGACAACCTTATTCGCATTAACAACCACCACCCAATCACCGGTATCGACATGGGGTGTAAAGAGTGGGTTGTGTTTTCCCCGCAGGCGGGCGGCTATGGTACTGGCGAGTCTTCCCAGAACCTTATCCTGGGCATCAACAACATACCATTTTCCCTTGTTGTCGGTATTTTTCGCACTATATGTATATTTTTTCACTATGATTTTCCCCTCTGAATATAGAACCTTGGACATTTAAATAAAAATTGTGTCAGTGTCAAGGAAAAAATTGTCTTGGTAAATTGACACTAACAATTATTTCTAATATAAACCGAACATCAGGTAATATGTAATGGAGATGTTTCGATGGAGCATTTGGAAATCGAAGTAAAATTTTATTTATCGGATATGGACCACATACGTAACCGGATTATTGAGTTTGGTGCGGTGTCCAGGGGACGGGTTTTTGAAACAAATATACGCTTTGACGATGCTGATAACAGTCTGATTCAAAAAAAATCTCTCCTGCGACTCCGCCAGGATACAAAAATAACCCTTACTTTTAAATCCGAACCTCCTTTTAAAAACGATCAATTTAAAATATTAAGGGAGCTGGAAGTTGAAGTCAGCGATTTTACCACCATGAAAAATATTCTGGAATCTCTGGGTTTCCGGGAAGAACAGGTATACGAAAAATGGCGTGAAACTTTAATATTAAACCGTACCCACCTATGCCTGGATACAATGCCCTATGGCAACTTTCTCGAAATCGAGGGTCAAAAGGAAGATATTAAGAAATTGGCATCCCAAATCGGTCTTAAGTGGAAAAAAAGGATTCTTCTTAATTACCTTGCAATATTTGATGTCATCAAGCAGAAATCAAACCTTCCTTTTTATGATGTCACATTCAGCAACTTTATAAATATCAGGTTCGACCTTGCAAATTATCTTGATCTTATTGAGGTTAATCGTCATTGACGGTTTCGTAAAAAGTCCAACTTCTGCGTTGTGCTGCATTTCGTAATCATTCAACGTACGATAAGTACGCCTCATAATTACAAAATTTGCACGCCTTGAATTTGAACTTTTTACGAAACCGTCTAAATCGGACTTTTTACGAGTTAATCGTTATTAGGTCATAAAAAAAATAAAACCATGATATCTGTTTTGACATTAAACCTGCGTTTTGGATTGGCAAACGACGGGCCCAATAGCTGGCAATACCGCAAAAAGTGTTTTCCCTATCTTTTTGAAAAATATCGTACAGATTTTATCGGTTTTCAGGAAGCGAATGATTTCCAGACAGATTTTCTGAATGAACTGCTGACGGAATACGATTTTATCGGCAAACGCAACCCTTCACCGTCTTTCTGGCAAAACAACATTATCTTTTATAAAAAAACCTGGACCTGCATCTATCGAGAACATTTCTTTCTGAGTCCAACACCCACCATACCGAGCCGTTTCCGGGAAAGCCTCTGGCCGAGACAATGCACCATCGGTATGTTCAAAAACGGCAATCACATGATCATATGTGTTAATACTCATCTTGACTTTGATACCTCGGTCCAAATCAAAAGCGCCAAACTGATTATGGAGCGGTTACTTCGTTTTCCGAGTGACCTACCCGTAATTATCGTCGGTGATTTTAACACCACTCCTTTCAGTGCCTGCTATAACATTTTCACCGGCCATGGTCAGAAATCGGAGGAAAAGGAATGTTATTTTAAAAACGCGTTTAAAAAACCATTTCCAGGGACCCATCATGGATTTACAGGGAATATAAACGGAGATTATATAGACTGGATTCTCTATCGCGGAAAAATATTCAAACAAGATTGCATGGTCATCAGGGATAAAATTGACGGTCTTTATCCCTCAGATCATTTCCCGCTCTATGCCACATTCAAGTTATACAATCGCTTCGCGATTGTATATAACGCGGCTTCGCCGCTCTAAAAAAGGAAATTCCTGTACTATCAAGTTAATTCGCTAACTATTCGTAAAATGCTTGATATTT
>JAYEFV010000286.1:0-2933 GCA_034658755.1 Thermodesulfobacteriota bacterium
AATTGATTTTACGAAACCACAGGCTAAAAAAATTGCTTACCCCTTTAAATCCTCTCTAATATAACTTTGTAATTGATCCCGCTTATCGAAAATGTTAAATTAACACCCCTCTTAAAATCTCTGCTTTAGTGGGATACGGACCAAGAAGGTAAAATTTGCTATCGATACTGTGAAAGACCTTGCATCCATAGAGTGTTTGGACATTTCTTTCATATTGTTGTTCCAAAATCAAAGGGTTTTTAATGAATCGGAGCGAACTGACTTGTCCCCTATCTCCATCTTTTACTTGACACCACAACTATATCGGACTGTATTCCAATTTGGTGAGACTGAATTGGAGGATATGCTGATATGAAAATCGACCTTCCCCCGGCTCAATCTGCATTTCTCTGGGTCCCGAGAAAAACCGTAAAAACGACCTATCTGAAAAAAGAATTCCCGAAGAGCCTGGTATATAATTTTCTCAAAACAGACCTGTTTATTGAATTATCGAAGCAGCCATCTCTGTTCAGGGAACAGATCTTGGCACAGCCTGACAGAATTCTGGAACACCCTGTTATCCTGGACGAGGCGAAGAATACACGAAAAAAAAGGTCCCATGTTTGGCCAGGCATTTGAACATTTTATTCTTATGCAGCTTCTTGCTCACAGCTCTTATCAGGAATTGGGTTATTCGATTAATTTCTGGAGAACAAAAACAGGCCTTGAAGTTGATTTTATCATTGGAAGCGGTGAGGTGGCAGTTGAAGTCAAGGGAACGAACCGGTTGGATTTAAAGGATATGAAACCCTTACTTGCGTTTGCCGAAGAATATTCACCGCGCATGTCCATTATCGTCTGTAATGAAAAAGCAAGGCGCGTTCATGGCAAGGTATTGGTTCTTCCATGGAGGGAGTTTCTTGATGAGCTGTGGGAAGGGAAAATAATTTCCTGACCATCTCCTCTGCGCTGAGGAGCCGATCATTCTCCATATTCAGATTACTTCTTCGGCCCCCCTAAAATCGGTTCTTATCGTATCAGAGTGATAAGAGCCATATCATGATGGAGCGGTGTTCCGGGTATTTTTTTACCCTAATTTCTGGTGTGAATTGAATTATCGAAGCATGTCCCCTATTTCCCAAAACCGGATTAGTGCTGCTGTCTTGGGTTATTTAGTTATTTAACAGCGTGCCCTTTTACTCTTTTACATGTTGCTTTCATTTGTTTTCTCCTTTCTATTAAATATTTCGACCTTGTTTCAAAATCGGCTGGAGATGAACTTACCGCCTCCACAGTGAATTCGCTCGAGTTTTTGGGCAGATTCTCAAAGACGATAGTGAATGGAATGTTTGTACCAGGAGCAATATTAACGTTTTTCCTACCCATGCCATAACGATTTTTCATGGCGTCGTTGATGTTCTCAAGGGGCAATGACTTGATCTCTTCTTCTTTGAAGTTGTTGCCCGCATAAGCCAATTTTCTTTTCACTACCTGGTCATTATCATCCACTATACTCTCTTTGATAAGGATAAAACTGCGGTTCTTAGGATAATCGTTAAAATTTCCTAAGACTACTCACTTTCCAATATTTCATAGTTGACCATATACTCAAGTTATCCGCAATATCAGCGAAAGAAACATAAGGACCAGATATAATTCCAGGATGACGTGAATCTCCAACATTCCACCATTTACCATCGTCTCTTTTTAATATACAAATAAAATGTCCTGCACTCCCTTGTCCAGGAGACGATCTTGGATTAACGTAAAATATCTTAGATTTATATCCATGCTTTCTTAGAACGTAATTCGCAAAATTGGCTATGTCATTACAGACCCCAGATTTCCTATAATAAAATTCTATGGGATAATATGTCCACTGACTGATAAATTCTTCATGACTACGAGCAGATGTAGTTCTCCCATCACTCCTTAAGCTATTCATCCTACCAATATCATATTCAAAAATAGTCAACCATGTATTAAGCTTTTCTGGAGTATTAGTATCCATAACAAAACGTTCAAATTCGAGTTTCTGCTCAGGCGTGTATCCCCTTAAACCCATTGTACAAGAAGAAAGCAAAAACAAGATTAGGGACAACACAACCATGCTTCTCAAGATTCTGTTAAATAGTAACTTTTTCATTTTTTCTCCTGACTTTTCCTTTTTATTTGTCTTGATTGTTCCATTTTTCGACCTTGTTTCAAAATCGGCTTGGCAAAAAATTCGGGTTTTAAAAAAATATCCCAAACAAAACGTTGACCTCCGCTAAAATTTAGTTGACCCAGCCCAAATCTTCGGTTTTGCCCTCTTTGGGAAGACCAGAAAAAAACTGGAAATGGGCATGGCCACTTTAAACCCTGTCTTTGTTGGTAAGTTAAGCTTTTCTTCTACAGTAGAAAATAAATAATTCTGGTATTTCAGCCACATAGGCATGCCGCAAAAGTTGTTGGCACTACAAAACCATTCAACGGTGCTTTCATCATAGTTCATGAATCGTCGGGGGTATGGCTACACCCGCTGCCTGAAAAACCTTGCCACAGGTGCCAAGACACTCGCTGCGAACAGATAGAGCCTTTCCGTTATCTTCTATGACGGTTTTTTGCAAGGCCTTCAGATCCTGCTTCACATCAGCCCACTCAAAACAATGTCCAGCTTTGTCAAGACGACGGTCAAGCTCTTTCCTAAGTACTAGAGCGAGAAAACTACAAAACACATGACCTCTAATGGTCTCGTCTACCTTGTGATATATAGGCCGGGTTTCAAGAATCGATTTCAAATCCCTAAAAACGTGTTCCACCTGCCAGAGTTCTTTGTATCTTAACGCTACTTTTTCGGTAGGCAGATCGGTATTGGTCTTCAATACCCACTTGCCGTCGAACTTCGCTTCGGCAGCTATTTTGTCTTGATCCACGGTAATACCACCGGGGGTTACTTTGAGATACTTTCGATA
>JAYEFV010000287.1:0-11584 GCA_034658755.1 Thermodesulfobacteriota bacterium
GTGATAGCGAGTTAGCCTTTTATGGTAGATGTATGACTAAAAACTTATCCAACATCGTTTTAATTGGAATGCCTGGTTCAGGGAAAAGCACAGTTGGTATCATTTTAGCAAAGATGACAACTCGTGACTTTATTGATACGGACGTTCTCATTCAAATATCACAAGGTCGGTCCCTCCAAGACATCGTTGATACGAAAGGTCACATGGCCTTGCGTGAGGTTGAGGAGAATGTACTTCTCACTGTTAACTGCCAGAGTCACGTCATTGCCACTGGCGGAAGTGCAGCATATAGCCATGCAGCCATGACTCATTTGAAGTCAAACGGTATCATTATTTTTCTTAACGTAGATCTTCCCACACTGGAATCGCGAGTTAATGATTTTGATACTAGAGGTCTTGCAAAACGTCCTGATCAGAGTTTTGCTGATTTATTTGAGGAACGTTTCAACTTGTATACAAAGTACGCAGATGTCACAGTCGAGTGTATAGACCTCACACAAGAAGAGGTCTGTTCAAAAATCCTCAACGAGTTGAAGAATAGAAAGCTAACCTCCGGTTGAATTTAGAAGGCTTATATCTCGCGGCTGAAAAGTTTTTGAGTTTTGCTTGCCAGTCTTATTTAATAATAAAGATGCGACAACCTTGTCTCTCCGTAATTTTTTTTGAGAAGAGAGGATGTTATGAAAAAGAATAAGTACTCACAATGTGTTACATGCCGGAAACTGAAACCCAACGTTCCGGTGAAAAGAAAAATACTTCATGATGTGGATGTCCAAAAAACTTTTAGATTGATAACCGACTTTGTCACCGGAGAAAAGATTCCCGATGTCGGTGAAGAGGCCAACCGCCAGATTGTTGAGAGGTATCTGGTGGCAGAAAAGGGATACACAAAGGATGATATTGAAGTCGATGCCCCCCTTGAGATGACAATAGGCGATGACCCCTATCGCTCATGGGTTGACCTGGTTGTCTCTATGGACAACAAGCGGTATATGGCGGTTAAATGTGCATCGGGTTCCCTGGGTTCAAGGGAAAGGGAGATTATTTCTGCCGCCAGGCTCTTGGATGAATACCAGATTCCTCTTTCCGTGGTCTCGGACGGCAAAACTGCCATGGTGCTCGATACAGTATCCGGTGAAAATATCGGAGAAGGCCTTGATGCAATTCCGTCGAAAAGGGCGTTAAAAGAAAAGGCAAAAGAGTTTAAATTGCAGCCGGTTGCTGAAAAACGGCGGGAGCGTGAAAAGCTGATCTTTCGTTCCTATGACAGCATGAACGTGAATGTAGGCCGTAAAATATCATCCAAATAATAAAGGCGGTGCCGGATTACTATAGATTTATTTGCATTAGATCCTCTGCAAGGAGCAGAGGGCCGGAATAGGTTTTTCGGCACTCTTTCTCGATATCGACCTGGTCGCATTCCGGATAAAAGTGAGTCAAAACCAGTTTGCGAACATTGGCCCGGTCTGCAATCTCGCCTGCCAGAGAGGGGGTAAGATGCCCTTTTACCTTCAAATCATCGGGAAGTGCCGATTCACAAATAAGAAGATCTGCATCCTTTGAAAGCGTCACCAAATTTTCGGAAAAATCCGTATCGCCGGAATAGACCATGGATATTCCGCCCGAACTTGATATTCTGAATGCAATGCTCTCCGGGTTGTGGTCAACCGGAAGTGTTTCCACTTTAAAATCATCAAACTCCCTCATGTCATAACCGGTATTGTTGAGTTCAACAATGGTTAAAAGATCCGGCGCAAGTTCGATCCAATGGCCATAAACATTTTTCAGGTTGTCATAAAATTTTGCAAATCCCTTTCCGGCCATCAGTGTAAGCGGAATTTTACGCCGGCTCCCATCAGGATATTTGTTGGCGAACAAAAACGGGACCAGTTCAGAGGTATGATCCGGGTGGAAATGGCTGTACAAAACAAAAGAAACATCGAATATTTCCACACCGTTCTCAAGAAGCTTGTGCATAGTACCGGCTCCGGAATCGAACAGAAGAAATTTGTCCCTTATTTTCATGAGTATCGAGCATGAACTTCGCCTGAGAGAAGGGACACATGTTCCTGAACCGAGAATGGTCACAGAAATTTCGACCGTATCAGCACTCATTTTTTGCCCGCTTTTTTTTCAACTTTGTTTATGATCCACCGTAAGAGCTTTTTATCATCCTTATAATCAACAACCTCTTTGAGGTCGGCAAATGGAATCTCAGCACGCGCCATGCTTTTATGGCCGCCTGCAGAACCGATTTGTCCAAAACTTAGTTTGGCGACTTTGCCTGCATCCTTGCGAAGTCCGTCGTTTCTGAAAACAAGAACCAGTTTTTTACTATATAAACCAGAGGCAATGCTCCAGTTCACAGAGCTGATTTTCATAAAAAAATCTGCTAGGATCACGCAAATGTCAGGATTTACGACCGGACCGAGATAGGTAAATATATGTCCTTTACGGATACGCTTATTCGCAAGGGCAATTTTGAAATATTTTAAAAAATCGAGTGTCAATTCCGACTGCTCAATCTTGTGGACAAGATGGAGATTAGAATGACGGTAAAGAAACTGAAATGCCCTGACATCTTCAATTAAGGTTTGACGTACAAAATTGTCCGTATCTGTTTTAATGGCATAAAACAAACCGGTGGCCAGTTTGCGGGAAGGTTTAATTTTTGCCGCCCTTAAATATTCGGTCATTATGCTGGCAGTTGCTCCGTATTTAGGGCGGATGTCCACAAAAGGCACATTAGCACCGGTGTCGGGATGATGATCTATAATGACATTCGGCGGGTACTCTGTAAATATCTCACTATGGTCCGGCTGGGAATCGACAATTACAAAACGGGTGAATGAATCTTTGACAATGTCTCTAATTGGAACAAGATCCACACCCAACAGACTGATCATAGCAATATTGTCCGGACGTTTAATGATGTTGATATTGGAGATTGTTACACCGGATACTTTGCGCCAAAGCAATCTTTTGACAGCCATTGCGCTTGCAATTGCATCCGGATCGGCATTAATCAGGATAAGAACATTATCCTCGCCTTCAAACTGATCATAAAAACGGCGCAATTTTTCGGCGGCTGAGAGTGTCATATGAGCATCTAGTCAAACGCTTATACATGCAATCAGAATGGAAGAATGGAATGCTGGCAAACCCATAATTTTTACCCAGCCTGCCCCGCTCGCCCCGTAGCTCCGGCAGATGGTACTGGGGTAAGTCCGGCAGATCTTGCTGGGGTGAAACTTTTTTTCTATTTCACCGGGGCCATTACTCCATCATTTCATTATTCCCTCCGGGGCGTAGGCCCTCCAGGCCGGAGGCCAATTGGGGGGGAACCCCTAATTTTTTTATGATATATTACAAAAAAATTTAATGCAATCATACTTTTTTTCGATTTGGATAAAGCAAGAAAAAAATTGTTTATCTGCTTGACAGTTATAAATAATATCTGTTATCAATTTATCATTTTTTTTTAGAGGCATTTATTAAAAATCAAAGCAATGCTTCGAATTTAAAGAGATTTTATCAGGCAGGATGCCAAAACAAAAAAAAAAGGTTTTCGACTACAAAAGAAACCTGCCCTGGGTCGAAAATCTTTACATTGTAACGCAACTGGGCCTTACAATGGTCGGTTGCATTGCTTTTTGTTTTTTTATCGGGCTATACCTTGACAGATGGTTGGGAACAAAGGGTGTTTTCATCACCATCTTTATCATTTTGGGTGTTATCGGAGGAGGTGTGGTCGTTTACCGACAGATTATGGAGATAACTGAAGTTAAGGAAGAGGATAAGAATTCCGGTAATGAAATCCCTTAGGCAAACCCAGAAAAAGTATTGTTCCAGGGCCATCACAACGGCAATTTTTGCTGGGCTTTTTCTTATTCTGGCAGGTCAAAAGCCTGTGGGCAAGGGGTTGATTCTGGGCACCGTTTTCAGCATTGTCAATTTTATTTTAATGGCTCAAATGCTTCCCCATCGGATAGGCAAATCGAAAAATAAAACGTTTTTTTTATCCTTTGGTTCCATAGTATTAAGATATTTTCTTTTGGCCGTGCCGCTGATCATAGCGATTAAATTCGATCAATACAATTTTATCGCGGTAGTTTTCGGAATTTTTATGGTCCAGTTTGTTATTCTGGCAGATCATTTATTAATCCTTATAGCGTCTAGACGCGAAAAACAAGTCTAGGAGTATTATGGAAGATTTAGGAAGAATCCATCAAATCATCGTCCCTTTTTTTGGGCATAATATGACCTTTAATCTCGAAGTCATGATAATGACTTGGATTGTCTTCTCAGCGCTGCTTTGTTTTGGTTTTCTGGCGGCCAAAAAAAAGAGTCTGCTTCCAGGCCCCTTACAGGTGGTGGGAGAACTTTTTGTGGTACATCTTTTCGCTTTGACCGAAGATGCGCTGGGTGAGGAACTTTCAAAGAAATACGCTCCCCTTATATGTGCTTTGTTCATGTTCCTGTTACTTTCCAACTGGCTGGGGATTATCCCCCATCTTGAAGAACCCACAAAGGATCTCAACACGCCGCTTAGCTTCGGAATCATGGGGTTTTGTATTGCCCATTACGCCGGGATTAGGGCCAAAGGTTTAAAAACCTATCTTAAAGGGTACTGTGAGCCCATGTTTATCATGGCACCGCTGAATGTGATCGGCGAGCTTGCCAAAGTTATTTCCATATCGTTCCGTCTCTTTGGTAATATCATGGGCGGTGCAATTATTATTCTGGTGGTTTCATATCTGACATACAGTATCATTACACCACCTTTTCTGAATGCGTTTTTTGGAGCGTTCGTTGGAACTATTCAGGCGTTTGTGTTTACCATGCTAACCGTTGTATATATTGCAGTTCAGGTAAATTAGTTTATGGCATACGATATTCAAACCTGGGTAAGTGTAGCAGCGTTTACTGGCGGCGGAATGGCCATGGGTTTCGGTGCCATAGGAGCGGCGATCGGTGAAGGATATACCGCCGCAAGCGCTAATGAGGCCATCGGCCGTAACCTCGAACAGTCGAGTGATATTTTCAAGTCCATGCTGGTAGGGCAGGCCATCGCCGAATCTGCTTCCATCTTTGCTCTGGTCATTGCGTTGATGCTGCTGTTTACGAATTTCCCATCACATATCTTAAGCGTGCCGGTACTGCTGGGCGCAGGGTTGTGCATGGGGCTGGGAGCTATCGGATCCGGAGTCGGTTCAGGATTTCCGGCAGGAGCAGCTTGTAAAGGGATGTCCCGTCAGCCGGCAATGAGCAGTCGATTAACCACAAATATGCTCATCGGTTCAGCGGTATGTCAAACACCGGCTATTTTTTCGTTGGTTGTGGCTTTTATTTTATTATTTACGGATTTTTCAGCAAATCCTGTTTCACCGACCTGGGCGGCTATTCTGGGCGCAGGAATTTCGTCCGGCTTTGGAGCCATAGGCTCCGGCCTGGGCGGCGGCCTGGTTGCTCAAGCCAGTTGTGAGGGAATTTCCAGACAGCCCTTAACCGCTACTCCGGTGACAAATGTAATGCTTCTGGGTCAGGCAGTCACTCAGACCACGGCCATCTATGCACTTTTGGTCAGCTTTATACTGATGTTTAAATCTTTTCCGGCAACCGATGCGCTCGCACCTCCTATGGCTCTGCTTGCGGCCGGGATATGCATGGGAATAGGCGCCATCGGCCCTGCGGTCGGGGAAGGCTTTGCGGGTCAGGGTGCTGTGGCGTGGATTGCACGGAATCAAAAATATATTGCGGATTTAACAAGATCCATGCTGGTGGGACAGGCGGTTGCCGAATCCACAGGAATTTATTCACTGGTTATCGCCCTGGTCCTTATTTTTGTCGTGTGAATGTAATCAATTATAAGAAATTAAAATTCAACTAAAAACCGTTTAGGAGGAATAAAATGATTGAAGGTGCAGATATTATAAAAGCGGCTGCGTTTCTGGGTGCAGGAATTTCCATGGGGGTTGGTGCCATCGGACCGGGCGTCGGTGAAGGGATGGCCGCGGCCAAAGCCTGTGAGGCAATCGGTAAGAATCCCAAGGAGGCAGGTCTGTTGACCCGAACCATGCTGGTGGGACAGGCGGTTTCTGAGTCCACCGGGATTTATTCCCTGGTTATCGCGTTACTTCTTTTATTCGTTGTTTGATTTCCAGTAAGGACACACCGGCCTACGGCTCGGAGAGAACGAAAGAGGATTCGATTTTCATATCAAAAAATAGCGGTTGCAATACCATAGACACCCTTAAATAGTTGAGTGGAAAATGCTTGAGCTCCAAAGCGCTCAACAAAGTCTGAATCCGGAAGATATCTTATGCACATTATCAGCAATATAGCCCTTATCAGTATAAACGAAACATTACTTTTTCAACTGTTCTCTTTTCTGATTTTTCTGTTTATTATCAACCGTATTATGTTTCGTCCGTTACAGAGTGTGATGGACAACAGAAAAAAACACATGGATAAGATACAGACAGATACCGTTGATGCGATAAAGGAACTTGAAGGCCTGACCCAAAAATTGAAAGCACAGGAATCGGAAGTCAGAACAGAGGCCCTGGAATTAAAGCGGGAAGTTGAAGAATCAGGAAGCCGGCAGGCTGCTGAAGTTTTTGCTGCTTCTAAAAAAGAGATTGAAACATTAAAGGAAAAGGCTGAAATGGAAGTTAAGGCCCGGATTGCTGAAGCACGAAAACACCTCCAAAAAGAATCTCAAGCCCTGGCTGTAACTGTCATGGAAAAGTTGCTGGATCGGAGACTGGCGCCATGAAATCTGTAAATAAAATAGTTTTGATATTCTGTTATATTATAGCAGGAATCTTGAGCCTCCACTTTTTGGGGCATGAAGCCTTTGCCGCTGAAAAAGCCAGCAGCTGGCGGCCGATATATGACCTGATTTTTAGGTGGATCAATTTCGGAATTATTGTGTTTTTGGTGGTTAAATATGCAAAAACTCCCTTAATGAATTTCCTGCGGGGTCAAAAAGAAAAGCTGGCACGAGAAATCAAACGCCTGGAGAACAAACAGCAAGGAATTGCTGCAAATATCGAAGAAACACTTAAAACTATTGATGACAGTGAAGTCCGTTTTGCAAAACTAAAAGAGCGAGTCGTTCGCCAAGGGGAAAAGCAAAAAGAGGCCATTATCCAAACCGCTCAAAAGCAAAGCAAAATGATGCTGGAAGACACAAAGCGAAGAATCGAATTTTATTTTATACAGGCCAAAAACAAATTTAGGGCAGAAATGATTGACAGGGCTATTGATCTGGCAATTGAAAGAATGCCCAAAGAGATTACCGCTGAAGATAATGAGAAATTAACTATTGAGTATATAACCTTAATGAAATAAAATTTAACATTTCAACCGGTCAGAGCTTTTTCATTTTATCATCAGTTTTATTCATATTAGACAGGGTTAAACACGACCTGGTCTCCATTGATATCGGCCCTTAACTTTGTTCCTTCCGAGATATTTCCCTGCAGGATCTCCATGGAAAGCGGATTTTCGATATATTTTTGAATGGCTCTCTTTAACGGACGAGCACCATATATCTGATCAAAACCTTTTTCAGCAAGAAAAATCCGTGCATTCTCTGAAAGAACAAGAGCCAGGTTCATTTGAGCCAGTCTTGATCCCAGCCGTTTAACCTGAATGTCGACGATTTCACCGAGCTGTTCCTGTGTTAGATTATCAAAAATTATGATCTCATCGATCCGGTTTAAAAATTCAGGCTTAAATTTCGCTCGAAGGGCTTCGGTAATTCTGGATTCCATTTCTTCGCGCTTTGATTCTCCGAGCTCCTGAATCCACCGGCTGCCCACGTTTGAAGTCATGATTATGATCGTACTCTTAAAATCGACCGTCCTTCCATGACCGTCTGTCATCCGACCGTCATCTAAAATTTGGAGCAGCACATTAAAAACCTCGGGATGTGCTTTTTCGATTTCATCAAACAGCACCACGGAATAAGGCCGACGACGGACAGCCTCTGTAAGATATCCCCCTTCTTCATAACCCACATACCCCGGAGGGGCTCCGATCAGCCTTGAAACCGCATGCTTTTCCATGTATTCCGACATGTCAACTCTGACCATGGCCTGTTCACTGTCAAAAATAAATTCCGCCAGCGCCTTAGCCAATTCGGTCTTACCGACACCGGTGGGTCCCATAAAAATAAAGGATCCGATAGGCCGGTTTGGGTCCTGCAATCCCGAACGGGCCCGACGAACTGCATTGGAGATTCCAGATATGGCTTCTTTCTGTCCAATTACCCGATCCCCGAGACGATCCTCCATATGAATAAGTTTCTCCCTTTCACCTTCGAGCATCCTGCTGACAGGGATACCGGTCCATCTGGATATAACTTGGGCAATGTCTTCAGCATCGACTTCCTCTTTTAACATTTTTCTGTTTTTCTGAAGACTACTGAGTTTTTCATTGGCCTGGTTCAAGTTATTTCTGAGTTCCGCAGCCTTCCCGTATCTGATCTCCGCAACCTTTGCCAGATTTCCCTCTCTTTCAGCCTGCTGTTCTTCAATGCCAAGCTGCTCCTGATGCTCTTTGATCTTTCTTATTGTCTGGATCAGATCCTTTTCATTCTGCCAGTGGGCTTTCATTTCAAGGATTTCATCCTTGAGGTTATTTATCTTGGCTTCAAGCTTGGCAAGACGCTCTTTGGATGCAGAATCAGATTCTTTTTTTAATGCTTCCCGTTCTATTTCAGCCTGGGTTATCTTGCGCTGGACCTCATCTATTTCCACAGGCATACTATCGATTTCGATCCTGAGTTTTGAAGCACATTCATCCATCAAGTCAATGGCCTTGTCCGGAAGAAAGCGATCGGAAATATAGCGATGAGAGAGCGTGGCAGCGGCAACAATGGCCGAATCCTTAATCCGCACACCGTGATGGACCTCGTATTTTTCCTTAAGACCTCGGAGGATAGATATTGTATCTTCCACCGTGGGCTCGAGCACCATAACCGGTTGGAAACGCCGTTCCAGGGCAGCGTCTTTTTCAATGTACTTACGGTATTCATTCAATGTGGTAGCTCCCACACATCGCAGTGTGCCCCTGGCAAGGGCCGGTTTTAACATGTTTGAAGCATCCATGGCGCCTTCGCTGGCTCCCGCTCCCACAAGGGTGTGTAGCTCATCGATAAAAAGAATAACTTCTCCTTCTGCTTTCTCGACCTCTTTTAGGACCGCTTTCAGACGATCTTCAAATTCTCCCCTGTACTTGGCGCCGGCAATGAGCGCCCCCATATCAAGGGCAACAAGCCGCCTGTTTTTAAGGCTTTCAGATACATCTCCGGCGACAATACGTTGGGCCAGGCCCTCAACAATAGCGGTTTTTCCCACACCCGGTTCTCCGATTAAAACAGGATTATTTTTTTTACGCCTTGATAGCACCTGTACAATCCGCCGGATTTCATCATCACGGCCGATAACGGGGTCGAGCTTGCCCAAGCGGGCCAGATCGGTTAGATTACGGCTAAATTTGTCAAGCGCCTGATATTTTTCTTCCGGGTTCGGATCGGTTATCCGCTGAGTCCCTCGAATATTCAAGAGAATTTTTAAAATCGTTTCTCTTGAAATTCCCTTTTCCCTTAAAATTTTGGCGGCTTCTCCTTTTTTTTCGTCTGATATGGAAAGAAAAATGTGTTCAATGCTGACGTATTGATCTTTCATCTTGGAGGCCTCTGCAAAAGCAGCATCAAGAACACTTTTTGTCCGGGGAGATATGAAGGCATTTCCGACAGTACTCCCGCTTACTTTTGGAAATTTGTCAATAGATACGGCAAGTTCACGGGAAACATCATCCGAAGAAACACCCAGTTTGTCAAGCATGGCCCGGGCGATTCCTTCTGGTGCATTGAGCATGGCAAGCAGTAAATGCTCCGGCTCGATCTGCTGGTTATTATGCTCTGAAGCCATGGATTGGGCATTTTGAATAAGTTCTTGTGATTTTATAGTAAATTTATCAAAACGCATTAATTCCTCCTGTGGTTGTTATTGTCAAATATTAAAAAAATAAACACTGACCGTTTAATGTCAAACCTTCAACAGAGATGAACTTTATGGTATTATTTTAACGCGTTGAAAAATTGGTTATGGAGTGTTATAAAAATCTAATAAAAGATCACTTGACGCAACTTCTCAATAAATTATGGATTCGGGTCAATATGATTATTTAATACACTAAAACTTATTGATAAATTACCACTTGACAATCTAAAAACTTAGATTTAGAATAATTTTGTCTCGTTAGGGGTGTTGGTATCATCTGAGAGTCCGGTAAAGGACAACCCTTAACCACCTGATCAGGGTAATACCTGCGAAGGGAAACGGGTATGCGATTCGGATTTGATTGTCCATGCCGTTTTCCTGTCTGGGGAAACGGCATTTTTTTTGAAATACAATTCGTTTACTTGCCAATCGCCGCCTTTTTGCATACCGATCCGATAACGCCCCTATTTAAGCCGGGTTTCTCACTGCTCAGAACAATACAGGAACACGGCATTTTTCAGGCCAAAACTCATTATATTACTTGGCCTTCAGATTCCATAAAATGGAAAAAAACACAACGAACGGAGATATCAAATGACACAGATTGAAGCGGCCCGAAGCAATCGGATTACAGAGGCCATGCATCAGGTTGCCCAAAAAGAGAGCCTTACCGCTGAACAGGTGCGCGCAAAAGTGGCTGCCGGTGTGGTGGTGATTCCCAAAAATCGCAACCGGGATTTCGAAGCGCGCGGCATCGGCCAGGGATTGAAAACCAAGGTGAATGCCAACATCGGCACTTCCCCGAGCCACCATGATCTGAAAGAAGAACTGGTCAAACTCGATACTGCTGTTGCGGCCGGTGCGGACGCGATGATGGATCTTTCTACCGGCGGAGACCTCGACCTCATATTGGAGACCATATTGAAACGCTCCCCGGTCATGGTCGGCACCGTTCCGATCTATAAAGTCGTTAGCAAATTGATGGCAAAAAACAAAACTCTACCGCAGATGACCGCAGATGACCTTATGGAGGAAATCGAACTGCAAGCCGAGGCGGGAGTCGATTTCATAACGGTGCATTGCGGTATAACCAGACAAAGCTTAAGCGCCCTTAAGGGGTGCAACCGGATAATGGGCATGGTGTCTCGCGGCGGCAGCTTTATCGCCGAGTGGATCACCACCAATAAAAAGGAAAACCCCCTATTTTCCCAATACGATCGTCTGTTGGAAATCTGTCGGCAACATGATGTTACCCTGTCTTTGGGGGATGGACTTCGCCCCGGGGCAATCCATGATGCCGAAGATCGTGCCCAAATTTCCGAGCTTTTAATTTTGGGCGAGCTGACGCGCCGCGCCCGCAAAGCCGGTGTACAGGTGATGATCGAGGGTCCCGGCCATGTTCCGCTGGGACGTATCGCCGGGGATGTACAATTACAAAAGCGCCTTTGTGACAACGCTCCTTATTACGTGCTGGGGCCTTTGCCCACCGACATTGCCCCGGGCTACGATCATCTGGTAGGTGCCATCGGCGGAGCCGTGGCCGCTGCCAGCGGTGTGGATTTCTTATG
>JAYEFV010000288.1:0-2921 GCA_034658755.1 Thermodesulfobacteriota bacterium
TGTAAAAATAAACAATTAGAAACTATATCATAGGAGTATAACATCATGGAGCCGATCATCTTATATGACACCACTTTAAGGGATGGAACCCAGGGAGAAAATATAAACTTTTCCGCTCTGGAAAAGTTACAAATCGCCAAACGGCTGGATGATTACGGCATACATTACATCGAAGGCGGCTGGCCGGGTTCCAACCCCAGGGACATGCAATTTTTCGATCTTGCACAGGAAGTAAAATTCAAAAATACTCGTATAACGGCGTTCGGTTCTACTCGCAAACCCGGTATCGACCCGGCCGACGATCCAAACTTGATAGCGTTGCTTAAAGCCAACACCCCCGCGGTAGCAATATTCGGAAAAACGTGGGATCTTCATATTAAGCAGGTCATGAACAACACCCTGGAAGAAAACCTTGCCATGATCCGGGAATCCGTTGCCTATCTGAAAGAAAATGATCGCGAGGTGGTTTACGATGCAGAACATTTTTTTGACGGGTTCAAGGAGAACAGTGACTATGCCCTGGAAACCTTATTTGCCGCCATAGATGCCGGAGCGGAATTTATTGTACCCTGTGACACTAACGGCGGCAGCCTACCGTCTGAAATCGAATCGATAATAAACGAGGTTCGCCGTCGGCTTGCCGAAAAATACCATACAAAACCGGATGCGCTGCCGGTTAAAATCGGCATTCATACCCACAACGACAGCGGCCTGGCAGTGGCCAATTCCATCCAGGCCGTGGAATCCGGTGCGGTGATGGTCCAAGGGACCATCAATGGATACGGAGAGAGATGCGGCAATGCCGATCTCACATCTATCATACCGATTCTCTATTACAAGATGAACCGCCCATGTGTTCCTGCGGAAAACATGGCAAAACTGAAATCTCTCTCCAGGTTTGTGAGCGAAACCGCCAATATGATTCCGTTAAACAGCAGACCTTTTGTGGGAAATAGTGCGTTTGCCCACAAAGGGGGCATTCATGTAAGTGCGATCATGAAAGTATCCAGAGCATATGAACATATGGAACCTGAACTGGTGGGCAACAAGCGCCGGGTTCTGGTATCGGATCTTTCGGGTAAAAGAAACATTGAATACAAGGCCAAAGAACTAGGTATTGAGCTGGGTGCCAACGGATTTGATAGTCGCAAAATCGTTACGGAAGTTAAACGCATGGAACAGGAAGGGTACCAGTTTGATGTGGCTGACGCATCGTTCAAGATCTTGCTGGAGAAGTTTACCGACCAGTACCAGCCACTGTTTGAACTCAAATCCTTCAGGGTACACATTGAAAAGGATGCTGATCGCCCCTGTTCCGCCCACGCCACCATCAAAATTTCCGTGGAAGGCAAGGAAGAAATCACCGCCGCTGATGGAGACGGGCCGGTCAGTGCTCTGGATAACGCCCTGCGCAAGGCCCTGAACAAATTTTATCCCGAACTGGTAGCCATGCGACTGATCGACTTCAAGGTCCGGGTCATCGATGGACGCAAAGGAACCGCGGCCAGGGTTCGTGTGTTTATAGAGTCGCGGGATCAAAATAATATCTGGAGCACCATCGGTGTTTCCGAGGATATTATCGAAGCGAGCTGGCATGCCCTGGCAGAAAGTGTTCAGTATAAGCTGTCTATGCAAAAACAGTAACAAATGACAAACGACTATGAAAATGAACAGAATCTTGATTAAAAGAGATGGAATCAATGCCGCGGGACCAATTTTTTATCCTGTCCTGCGGCCTATGCTTGGTCGGATTTTACTCGTTGTCACAGGGACAGATTTGTACATATCACCTGAATCCTGAAAAAAAGGAGTAAGATAATGGAAGAACAAGTAATTATATTTGATACCACATTAAGAGACGGCGAACAATCTCCCGGCGCCAGCATGAATGCCGCAGAAAAACTGCGCCTTGCCACACAGTTGGAAAAGTTGGGTGTAGATGTGCTGGAAGCCGGATTTCCCGCAGCCTCAAAAGGCGACTTTGATGCGGTTTCAAAAATCGCGGCAAAACTCAAAAAATGCGAGGTTGCCGCCCTGGCTCGCACCTCCAAAGCAGATATTGACCGAGTCTGGGGTGCAATACAGCATGCCGCAAAACCGAGAATCCATACCTTTATCGCCACATCCGACCTCCACATGCACTACAAGCTGAACATGACAAAGGATCAAGTTGTCAAAACCGCTGTGGAAGCAGTCAAATATGCCAGGTCTTTTACCGATAATATTGAGTTTTCAGCCGAGGATGCATCCCGGAGTGATCGAGACTTTTTGTGCAAGGTTTTCGAAGCCGCCATTGAAGCCGGCGCAACAACCATAAACATTCCGGACACCGTAGGCTATGCCATACCCATGGAATTTTCCGATCTGGTCAAATATGTCATGAGCCATACCCCCAATATAAACAAAGCCGTTGTAAGTGTCCACTGTCACAATGACCTGGGTCTTGCCACGGCCAACACCCTTGGAGCCTTAAGCAGTGGCGCAAGGCAGGCCGAAGTGACCATCAACGGCATTGGTGAGCGGGCCGGCAATACTTCCCTGGAAGAACTGGTCATGGCTCTTCATACCAGACCCAATTACCTGCCGCTGGGGTCCAATATCAAAACAGAGCTTATCTATCCCACAAGCAGACTGGTCAGCATGATAACCGGTATCATGGTGCAACCGAATAAGGCGATTGTCGGCGCCAATGCCTTTGCCCACGAGGCTGGAATTCATCAGGACGGCGTACTCAAAAACCCCATGACCTATGAAATTATGAAACCGGAAACCATTGGTCTCAGCGCCAGCAAACTGGTTTTAGGAAAGCACTCCGGAAGACACGCCCTGCGCACACACTTAAAGGATATGGGGTACGATCTTTCCGACGAAGAGTTAAAGCTTGTTTTTTCAAAATTCAAGGAACTGGCCGATAAGAAAAA
>JAYEFV010000289.1:0-2921 GCA_034658755.1 Thermodesulfobacteriota bacterium
AAAACGCGAAAACAATGGAACCTGTTCCGGAAGCCTTCTTTTCCTGAAACGACATGTTGCTCCACTCAAAGCCCATATCCCCCGGAAGAACTTCTACAGCCAATTCTTCAAGGGCATCAAGGGCCTGGGCCGAAGTATATCCTGGGGCCGGCCCCCCACTGAGCTCTATGGCTCTGTACAAATTAAATCGATTGGTATAATCCGGTCCCACGATTTCTTTGATATCGACAAATGCCGCTAAAGGGACGCTTTTGTTCTCTTTATTCTTAACAAAAAAAAGGTTTACCTGGTCTTCATTTTGCCTGTACTCGGGTTCCGCCTGAATATAGGCTTTGTAAAGCCTTCCGAATCTGTTGAAATCATTTACATAGGAACCGCCCAGAAAGGCGCCGACGGTGGTATAAATATCATTTAGGGAAATACCAGCTTTCAGGACTTTATCCCTGTCGATTTCCATGTATCGCTGGGGAACGGTTGCTCGAAACGTCGTAAATATAGAACCGATTTCAGGTCGTTTCATGGCAGCCTGAACAAAATTTACCGTCTGTTTGGCCAGATAATCCGGTGTATTCCCCCCTTTGTCCTGAATCATCAGTGTAAATCCGGAACCACTCCCCAATCCGGGGATTGCCGGTGGTCCAAAGGCAAAAACCCGCGCTTCATTAATGGCCGTATGAAAATCAAAATTTAATAGTGCAACGATGTCCTTTGCGGTTTTCTCCCGTTCACCCCAATCCTTAAGGGAAGCAAAAATAAAGCCGGCATTTGAGGACATGCTTCCTGAAAGCAAGCTATATCCGGTAGCTGTGGTAATATATTCCACTTCATCGTATTTTCTTATAATTTCTTCGACTTTTTTGGCAACCGCGTCGGATCGTTGCAGGGATGCGGCATCAGGCAACTGAATGTTTACCAAAAAATACCCCATGTCTTCTTCGGGCATAAACCCTCCCGGAACTTTTTTCCCAAGAAAACACATGACAATGGTCACGACAAGGATAAATATCAATCCTCTAACTATTTTGCCCGCCATGATACGGGTAAACCCCATATATGCCTCGGTGGACCTGTCAAAAGCTTTGTTAAAAAGGCGAAAGAACGCACCCAAGGGACCGCCATAGGGTTTCTGCTTTCTGAGCAAAAGTGAGCACAGGGCAGGACTCAGGGTTAATGCGTTAATTGATGAGAAAACCACAGAAACGGCAACCGTAATGGCAAACTGTTGATATAATCTTCCCGTTATTCCTCCCATGACGGCCACCGGGATAAACACCGCCACCAAAACCAGTGTGGTTGCAATGATCGGCGCGGTGACTTCATTCATGGCATGGATGGTTGCCTCTTTGGGATTCATATTGTTTTCAATATTGACCTGGACGGCTTCCACCACCACAATGGCATCGTCAACAACAATACCGATGGCCAGAACCAGGCCCAGAAGCGAGAGAACATTGACGGTAAAACCGATCAACGGGAATACAATAAACGCACCGATCAGAGAAACGGGTATGGCGATGGTGGGAATCAGTGCCGCCCGCCAGTCCTGAATGAAAATGAAAACCACCAGAATAACCAACGCCAAAGCGATGAACAGAGTTACGATGATTTCATCGATGCCTGCCGTAATGGCCAAAGTGGTATCAATGGATACGTCATATCTGATGCTCTCCGGAAAAGATTTGGATAGTTCCTCCATGGTCTTTCTGATCTCTTTGGACAGTTCCACGGCGTTGGAACCGGGCGCCTGATACAGGGCGATGATGGCGCATGCTTTGTCATTTAATCGGGTAAATGCATTATAAGTTTCAACACCCAGTTCGACACGTGCGATGTCTTTGATCTTTACCTGAGACCCTCCCTCGGTGGTTCTGATGACAATTTCACTGAATTCTTTTTCAGATTGCAAACGGTCCGGCAACCTGACCGTGTAGGTAAATTCCGTCCCCGGGGGGGCGGGCTCTGCTCCGAATTTACCACCCGGCACAATGACACTTTGCTCTCGGATGGCATTCACGATCTCGGGCACAGTGATACCCAGGTGGGCCAATCGTTCGGGCTCTATCCATATGCGCATGGAATAATCACTGGCACCAAGCACGTCCACGCGACCGATACCTTTTATGCGGGCCAAAATATCTTTAATATTGATCAATGAATAGTTTCCAAGGAAATTTTGGTCATATCTGCCGTCTTCTGATGTGAGCGTTACCAGCATCAATATATTCGGAAGGGATTTCTCCGTTGTAACGCCTAATCTTTTGACCTCCTCGGGGAGCTTGGCTGTTGCAGCGGCAACCCTGTTTTGGGTAAAAACCGTGTTCATGTCCGGATCGGTGCCGATCTCAAACGACACCTGAATGTTCATGGTGCCGTCATTTGCGTTGATGGATTTCATGTAGATCATATTGTCCACACCATTGATCTCCTGCTCCAACGGCGTGGCCACCGACTGCTCCACACTGACGGCATTTGCTCCGGTATAGATTGCCCGAACTTCCACCACCGGAGGCGTGATGTCCGGGTACTGTTCGGTGGGAAGACCGAGCAGAGATACAACCCCTACAATAACCATAAAAATGGCAATGACCATGGCCACAATCGGCCGTCTTACAAAAAAATTACCCATATCTGATTACGTGCTTTCTTGGTCTGTTAATTCGATTTCTTTTATCGTTGGTTTCACGACTGCCCCGTCCTTTACTCTCTGTAAACCTTCGTACACGACATGTTCACCAGGTTTTAACCCTTCGGTGATCAGCCAGAATTGTTTGATCTTGGGACCTACTTTTACTTCTCTTGTCTTGACCTTATCACCATCGCCAACCACATAGACACTGTACATTCCTTGTAGTTCCATAACACATCTTTGCGGAATCAGGATGCCGTCTTTAACAACGGTAACAAGGGCCTTTACCTTGGCA
>JAYEFV010000290.1:0-2920 GCA_034658755.1 Thermodesulfobacteriota bacterium
AAGTATCGTGTTACCTCGGGATGCGTGACCGTAACCGGACCGCCCTTTTTGATCTGTTTTTTAAAAAGCGGAACCACACTGCCAACACTTCCAACCACATTGCCAAAACGAACAATCATAAACCGTGTATGTGAAGTTCCGTAGCCATTTTGATTCTGTATCAGAATTTCAGCAACCCGTTTGGAAGCACCCATTACATTCGCCGGCAGTACCGCTTTATCAGTGGAAACAAAAACAAAGCGTTCAACATTATACTTATTTGTAACTTCAACGACATTTGCTGTTCCCCGGATATTATTTTCTATGGCTTTCCAAGGCTGAAGTTCCAACATAGGGACATGTTTATATGCAGCAGCATGGAAAACAGTCTGAGGTCTGTGAATTTTAAATGTCTTTTCAAGCTGTTTTTTATCCTGTACATCCGCAAGCAATGTAACAATTGTTATATTCCTAAAATTCTGTTTGAGCTCTAACTCAATTTCATATAAAGGGCTTTCCGACCTTTCGTATAGAATTAAACTCTTAGGTCGGAAACGGCAGATCTGCCTGCAAAGCTCGGATCCAATGGAACCGCCGGCACCGGTTACCAACACGCACTGTTCTTGGAGGTATGCCCCGATACTCTCCTTATCCAGCTTAACCACTTCCCGGCCCAGCAAATCCCTATAGGCTACTTCTCTAATGGCATTAACCGTTACCTTGCCATTAATAAGTTCACCCATACTAGGTATGGTCTTAAACTTAATTTTGCTATCTTTGCAGTTTTCTACAATACTACGCATCTGTTGAGAGTTTGTCGACGGAATAGCAATCAGCGCCTCATCAGCCATTGTTTTGTTAATGACTTTTCTGATATCCCGAATATAACCCAGCACCGGAACACCATGAATTTTCTTTCCAAGTTTGGCGGAATCATCATCAAGGAATCCCACCACACGGTATTGAAGCCGAGCATTGTCATGTATTTCTCTATAGATCTTCTCACCACAATTGCCAGCTCCAATAATAAGGAGTCTTTTCTTGTCAGCCCGTTTCCTATTAAAAACGTTCAAAGTTTTCCATATACGGATTAAGCTGAACTTATCATCACTGAGATGTTCAAAATAAAGGCGAATACCTAAACGATATGCGGAAATAAATAAAATCGTAAAACACCAGTCAATTATAAAAACTGAACGGGAAAACCCTTGAAAGCTAGTGCTGAAAAGAATAAAACTGACGATAAGTAGAGTGCTTAAGCTGGAGGCTTTGATAATATTAAACAGATCCGCAATGCTTGTATAGCGCCACATGCCGCGGTAGAGGTCGAAAAAATAAAAACTTATAATTTTTATTATCAAGACAAAAGGCAACATTCGATAAAACAATATCGAGTATTGTTGGGGAATTAGAAAATCAAAGCGTATTAGGTGGGCAAAATAAATAGAACCTGACAGGAGAAAAAGGTCTATGCCCAAAATTAAAAAAAAGTTTTTATAAAATAGTTTGAATTTCGTCATAAAAAATCAGGAATATTTTTGTGTTGTATTCGATGAGTTTTACACAGGTAATTGTACATGGCAATGAACCTGGCCAGCATCCTTTCAATAAATATATGTTCTTAATCCGCTTTACAATCTTTTTTTCAAATATTTATAAATTCTCCTTTAGCAAGACCTTAAAAAGGCCGAGCACAGAAACACCGGCAGCCGGAGCCCAAAACCAATAAGATATCTTCGTGTATAATGATCAAAATAAAAAGGCGGCGAGAATACCGATTCCGCCGCCTTTTGGTGTAACAGTCTTATGTGAGCTTCGTTCATTGGGATGGTCCATCAGGGAAAGCCTAATTCCCCACCTGGATATAATCCAGCCTCCAGCTCCTCCCAAATGAAATAAAATAAAAGATGAAATCGACTTTGCGTATAGCTACATAGAAGTTAGGAGACGGAATACAGGGAACAGAATAAATTTACAAACCGGACATTTTGAAATGATAATGACATAAATAACATAATAGATTTTTCTCTTGACAAGAACATATGCTCAAACCATAATAAGGGCAGCACGTATTATGGCTGGCCGAAATATTTGAAGGAGGATTTTAATGCCTAATATAACTTTAAGTGTTAAAGACGACGTTATTAAAAAAGTTCGGAAAATTGCCGTAGACAGAAATACTACTCTGACTTCCATGGTGAGAGAATTTCTATGTTCAGTGGCGGCCAAGGACCAGCAGGAACGTGAAAATATTGCGCATGGATTGTCAATGACATTTAAGGCATACAGCATAGATATGGGCAAACAGCGCTGGACAAGAGAGGAACTGCATGAAAGGCGCTAATTTTTTTGATACCAACATTCTGGTGTATGCCTATGACAACCATTTCCCCGATAAGCAACAACGGGCACAGGAAATCATTATCAGTGCTGTAAGAAATGGAAACGGCGTTTTATCCACACAAGTGCTTGGCGAGTTTTTTACGGTTGTCACCAGAAAAATTAAGATACCTCTATCTGTCAGAAAAGCAAGGGATATCATAAAGTATATGGGACGTATGACGGTTCAGGAGATTGATGTGCTCATTGTCGAACGGGCTCTTGATACTCTTGAGCAGTATAAAGTATCATATTGGGACTCTTTGATTATTGCAGCTGCGGAGAGAGCCCAGTGTAAACGTATCTTGTCAGAAGACCTTAATGCCGATCAACAATACCATGGTATAAAGATTACCAACCCTTTTTTATAGGTTGTTTAACAGCAAGGCGTTCCTTTGAAGAATTTTTTTAAGCCGGCCGATATTCCGGTACGATCTCTCGAAGTTTTTCTTTAATCTTTTCTGCTTCCTGAGTTTCGGCTATTTTAGCCAATAGTCAATTTTGCCGTATATTTTTTACGTATATTATTATGCGGATGGTTCGGAGCAAAATATTGACATTG
>JAYEFV010000291.1:0-2912 GCA_034658755.1 Thermodesulfobacteriota bacterium
GGACAGACTGGTCAGGGTTACAGGATCATCGTCCCCTTCATGATACAATTCAACGGAATTTACGCTCTCATTACCATAAATATCATATGCCCTTGAAACGAAGTAATATGAGGTGTTGTCATCAAGGCCAAAGATAGTGCAGCTGGTTTCAATTGTTTCCCAGGCCGGATTGTTGTAGTCATAATTTTGACCCTCCAGCCGGTAAAAGATTCTATAACCGTCGAGATCAGGCTCCGTGTTTGCATCCCATGCAAAAGAAAGCTCAAGGCAATGCGCAACGTTGGCAAGTGAAATGAACATTATAAAAAGCAAGAGAACCTTAAATGAGAACAAGGATGAGAAAAGAGCCTTGAAAGGTTCAAAAAATTTGTGGCTTAATGAAAACATGACAGCACCTATAATATTTCTTATCAGACAGGATCTACACGATTAACTGGATATAATATCCTGAATATCCAGTTAATCCTGCCTAAAATGCTTTTATTGGATTTTCGCCGCGGAAGATGCAGCTAAGGAAGGTGCTGTATCTACCCGGCAGCTCTGCTACCATACCTTGATGCTGATTTTTAAGCTTCAAGGGTTAGGCCAGTGGCTTTGCGTCCCACCCTTTCGAGTGGTTTGCCCTTTACGAGTATGGTAAAAAAATAATTATTGGACACGGATGAACACAGATTATCAAGATTCTTAAATTAAAAAAATAATACTATCTGTGTATGTCTGTGAAAATCTGCGTCCTATTTAAACTGTATGCATGCAAAAATTATGCAAAATCATACCATTTCATAGTATTTGATGAGATATAAAGAAGTTATGAATTTTGCTCTTTAAATTTTCTTCCTGTAAAATCAATCAAATTGCCAAATAAAGTCCTGTAGCATGACAACTTTCGTCAAGAGCGTTTTATTGGGAAAAAACAATGGGGACATCCTATGATTTCATGCGTTCTGTTCATTAGCTCAAAGCAATTTTTTCTTGTTATTGGTTTGGATCGTCCCGGTGAAATACGGAGTAAGGGTTCAGCTACTAGGAATCAGGATGATGGGTTACTTGTGTACGCGGTTATAATTTTTGTTTACCAGATAGTAGTAATTTTTCCGGATTGTCTTAATTTCTTGTCAGCAGTAACAAGTTTAGCGTTTTCGATGATTGACGTCGCAGCGATGATTCTGTCAGCGGGGTCCTTGTTATTATCCGAAAACAACTTCGCGGAAAGCCTTGCTATTTCCGGCGTAATTCCTCGATAAACGTAATTGTTGGATTCTAATATCAGTTTTATGAATTCCAGGTATTCGACATCTATACGGAGCCTTCCTTTGTGCATAAGCATTGCTATTTCCCATAGCGAAATATCGCAAAATATTATTCCATCTGAATTATTGGCTGCTGAAATGGCTTTTTTCGCTTTTCGGGAGAGCATCTCCGGCTTCAAAGCATTCCAAATGATGATGTGAGTATCTAGGACAATCATTTCATGGATTCCCACTCTTCATCAATTGGGGATATGATATCCCCAATTGATGCATTTTTACCCAGTTCTCTTAATATTTTCCTCGACTTCACACCCTTATCTTCCAGAGGTACAAGTCTTGCCATATCATGACCACGTGAAGTAATTGTAATAACCTCCCCTTTCTGAACCTTTTTCAGAAATATGGATAGATTTTCTCTCAGTGTACTAATACCTACTTTTTCCATATTTTTGGCACCCCCTCTTTTGTACAAATTAATTGTACAACTCAACTCAGGAAAAATCAATTCTTTTTTTGAAAATTGTCAGGGAAAAAACGTCTATGATTTTATGCCTTTATACCATTTCATTTTAAAACTGACCTGGCGGGAAAATGTGATCTTGTTGATCTTGGGGACATTGACTTTTCTTGGACACGTGAACGGAGCGAACTAATCGGAAATTAAATCATTCGGAATGTCTAAATACGGCGCTGCCAGGATGTCTGCGGGCACGATGTTAATTCTCGAAAACACATCGAATTTGTTAAGGATAAATTTATCCGGGTTATATTGAACTTCCTGTGGTTCGGTATCTATCCGGATCAGCAGTTTTTCATCCCGATGGCCGGATATCCCGCTGTCGTACAACAAACGCGGAAAGCGCAAAGAAGCACGGAAGGCGTCTTGATATGTATTCTTCAGCTCAACAGTATATCCCTGTAACTCCAACGCTCTTTTTACCCTTTGAGAGAGATTCTCGAAATCATGACGGCTAATACATGGATTCGTAAAAAGTCCGAATAAGCAGGCTGATAATTTATTTTTCCGGATATAATTGAAAACCCGCCAGCTGAAAATGATGATCAAAGGTGAACACCCTTTTGATCTTTCTACTTTTCATGAGAACGAATGAAACACAGTCAGTAAAGCTGAGGCGATGGTCTGAGTATTTTTCTAAAAAACCAATTGCCTTCAACTCCTCTTCTTGGCTGGGCCGGAGGATATTAAGCAATTCAGAAGCATAGATATTTCTTGCCCTTTGTGCAGCAAAACTGTAACCAGCTCGACGACCAAGAAGGGTAAATGTTTCATCCAGGACAAAATTGCTCGTAACACAAGTTTCGCTTTTTTTTCGAATTGAATCCCAGAAAGCATTGGCCTGGTGATGATACTGATCCTTTGAGAGATGACGGGCCAGGAATGCGCCGGTATCAATATAGATCACAGTTAATTTCCCCCTAGAACCTGCGTTAACTATTCGCGAAAGAATAAACCGTCATGCCGGACTTGATCCGGCATCCAGAAGCCGTTGAATTTACTGGATTCCGGCTTTCGCCGGAATGACAAAAAAGGGTGTTTTTCGACTTTTTACGAAACCGTTAAATTTATTATCAATACAATGCGGTATCGAGACATTGTTGTCAATATCCACAAACCATTAACAGGCAAAATAAAAGGATAAA
>JAYEFV010000292.1:0-2909 GCA_034658755.1 Thermodesulfobacteriota bacterium
AAAGTGAGAAAGTCTATTTTTGCGGGAAGCTGGTACCCTGGCAATCCTGCCGGGTGCGAGAAAGAGATCAAAGGTTTTCTAAAAGAGTACCCTACAAAGACCATTGCACAGAGGGCCTTAACCGGAGGGATAGTGCCCCATGCCGGATGGTATTTTTCAGGAAGTATTGCCTGTAACGTAATCCATTGCCTCAAAGATAAAAAGCCTCCGGATGCTTTTGTAATTTTCGGAATGCATCTTCATACTCGTTCACCCTCATATATTATGACCGACGGTGCATGGGAAACTCCTTTTGGTGAAATAGAAATCGAAAAGTCGCTTGCAGGCGAACTTGTCGAACAATTTTCATTTCAGATCGAAACCGCTGATAACTATACCCAGGACAATACCATCGAACTTCAGCTCCCTTTTATAAAATACTTTTTTAAGGACACAAAAATCGTTCCCATGGGCGTGCCTCCGACACAAAAATCTCTTGAAATCGGAAAGGCTGTGGCCGACATTTCAAACCGTCTGGGTTTGCGGGTCAAAGTTATCGGTTCGACCGACCTCACACATTACGGTATGAATTACGGGTTTGTAACCCATGGCACGGGTCCGGAGGCATTGGACTGGGTGCGCAATGAGAACGACCGCAGGGTTATTGATGCCATGCTTGCTATGGATCCTGACAAGGTTATCACAGAGGCCCTGGCAAACCAGAATGCCTGTTGCAGCGGTGCGGCTGCAACTGCAATTGCCGCTGCAAAACAACTCGGGGCTGACAAAGCCGAAACCATTGCATATGCAACCAGTTATGATAAAAGTCCGGGAGACAGTTTTGTGGGGTATGCGGGGATTGTGTTTTAAAAAGGATAAGGGGTCACCCATTAAAGCCCCCTTATCTTTCGATTCCGTCTCTTGCTAAAATACCCTGATTATAATAATGTTTTACTTCTTTTATCTCACTAACCAGGTCGGCATATTGGATGAACTCCTGTGGTGCATTGCGTCCGGTAAGGATAAGTTCCACGCTTTCGGGCCGCTGGTCCAAAAATTCCAGAACCTGTTTTACGGTAAGCAGACCAAACCAGATTGTCACATTGATCTCGTCAAGTACAACAAGGTCATATTGGCCTGAGAGCATCGCGTCACGAGCCTTGATAAGTCCCTGTTTAGCCTGATTTATATGCTTTTGAGTTACTTGATCACGATGAATGCACTTTATGTCTCCATACTGCTCAATTGTGATGCAGGGGTTATCGCGCAATGCCGTAAGTTCGCCATAGTGCTGCCCCTTCATGAACTGGCCGATGTATGTTTTCAGTCCATGACCAGCAGCCCTGATTGAAAGGCCCAAAGCGGCGGTTGTTTTACCCTTACCGTCTCCGGTGTATATCTGAATGTACCTTTTTGGTTGTATTTTCATGAGTTACATCCCCATAAATTCCCATTCAAAGGGGGACTTTAAAGACTTTTTTTAACGAACTTATGACTGATGAACTCTGATAAATCAAGCAGAAAATACAAAAGTGACCCAAAGGCACGAAATCGTGAATCAAGTCCATTTCTCCCTTCCATCAATAAATCCAATCCATTAATACTATATTGTAGCATAGCTATGTAAAATAATTCATAGATTTTAAGTAATATACTTTACAATTTCACATATCTTGGTATAAATGGTTACGTCTATCTTTGCCCTTTAATTGTTCCAAGCATTTGATATTCGGTTACGTCTATCTTTGCCCTTTAATTGTTCCAAGCATTTGATATTCATATCATTATATAATAACCGTATGAATTTGTATGGTTTTTGCATGATATTGTTCAAATGTGTCCAGACAGATTATACAATATATAGCCGAATCCGCCGTGACGCAGGGATAGAAAGTCAAAACTCTAACTTAAATTTTATCATAGAAATTACCAAATCGCTGACGATATTTACAGAAAGACCTTTTTTGAAAGGGGAATTCGAATGAAAAAATTTGAATTTGCGAAAATGAACTTTTCTTCACTCATTTTATCGTTTATTCTAATCGTCAGTTTATTTTTCTTTAAGTCTTTAATCTTCAATGTTCAGGCATATGCCGAGACGGTTATTATTGAGCCTGGAACTGTCGTCGAGAGTGTAGAAACCGGAGAATATTATGACACGATCACCCTAAAAAGCGGTGGAAAGATTGAGAACGAGGGTCCGGATATTGTGGGAATTTATTCGGGAGGCGGCGATGATGAAATTACCATTATAAAGGGCGGTATTATCCAAATCAACGCGCCCAATAATGGAATTGGAGTCGATGTTGATGCCGCTGCCGTCGGAGTTAATGCCGGCACTGGACTGGATACCATCAGCGCAGGTGAAGCTGATGACACCAATACCGTCACTGAAACGAACGATATAACGGCGACCTCAACCGCAACCGCAATCCAGCTGGAAGGAGAGTTTACTATTAGCGAGGGCAATTCGTTGGATTTGGGGATCACTGCGAATTCAACGGCCATCGGTGTGAATGCCGGTGAAGATGGGGATACGGTCACCAACGCGGTCAGCATATCGGCAACGGCCATATCCGACACCAACGGGAAAAAGATCATGTTGAACGCCACCAGCCCAACGTTGTTGGACCTCGGACTCAAGGCGCAAGCACAGGCGAAGGGCATTGTGGGTGGCGCGGGCGATGATACGATCGTCAATACAATCACCGATTTGGAACCGGGTTCTATTACAGCTGTAGCAAACGCATGGACCAGGGAGGTGGATCTCTCGCAGAATTTGGTTGACGTGCTGGGCGTTGATGCGAGCGCTTGGGCAACCGCTTCAGCTATCGGGGTCGACACCGGAGAAGGCATGGACACCTTAAACAACCCCGGCGCCATTCATGCCGAGGCGCATTCGAAAACAAGCATATTCCAAATGGTCTTGG
>JAYEFV010000293.1:0-11474 GCA_034658755.1 Thermodesulfobacteriota bacterium
TCGTAAAAAGTCACGAATTCAACTATAGATGGCTAAGTAAAAAGGTTCATATACAAGGCGTAGTATTTTTTCATGAACGAGGCCATACATGTAGTATGCCGAGTGTCTGCAAAAATACTACAACGCAGTAGATGGGACTTTTTACGACGCCATCAAGTTTAGCTTGTTTGTATCAAGTTTAGCTTATTCTGTCGAGTTCTTTTTAGCTTATTCTGTCATGCAATTATCCGTTCATATCAGGTTAAAAGCAGATCTGCCGCTCCCAGCAGGGCCGCGTTTTGGGATCGTCCAGGAAAGACCGGGATATTCAGTGGGTCTTCAACCTCACGATGGAAATACTCTATTGCGCCAGAAATGCCACCCAAAACCAATAAAACATCAGCACCAAAATCATCGACAAAGGGAAGAAGAAATAGGCCTAAATCTTCTCCAAATTTTTGAAACACTGAAGTAAGAGAGGTATTACCCTGTTTAATATCTTCTGTAGCTTCTGCCACATTTGAGTAGTAAAAACCTCTTTTATAAAAGCGTTCAATTAATCCTCTTGTCGAAAAGAGGTCATCAGCACGTTTTCCATTAAATTTTAAAGGAAATAATTCTGCGTTTGAAGGTATCCCTTGTCCATCATGTACAGAAACCCCATTAACAATAAAGGCGGCACCCAGTCCTGTTCCGAGAGTAATGCCAATAACGCGGCCAAAATCTTTACCCGCGCCATAATTTGCCTCACCAAGAATAGCGGCTTCTGCATCATTGCAAAAAAGAATGGGTTTATCAAAATCGAGTATTTTTTTTAATTCATCTCTTATATTCACTTGATAGAGATTATCATGTTTTGACTGTCCCTGAATAAGGCATAATCCATTCTCATAATCAAATGGTCCGGGAAATCCAAATGCAATACCGATGAATTCATTAGGATTCACTTTATGCAAATAGATTTGAATAATTTTGACAAATACCTGGAGAACATCCTCTTTTGAAGTCTGACTATTGATAGGCGTATGATTAACAAAACATACGGATCCGCCGGAGTTCACCAGACCGCTCTTAACTGAGCTCCCGCCCACATCCAGGGCAATGACACTTGCTAAGCTATTTTTCAACTTCTACTCCCCAACCCGGACAAACCGGCCTCTATCCCGGAGAACCTATGGCTTGAAGAAAGTCAAAATGAAAATTGAATATTGACGATTGACGATTTAATGAAGTCGCTTTGCTCCGCTGTTTTTAATAATAAAATAAAAAATTGGTGGAATTCCTTAACTATTCAATCTTCAATAGAAAATATTCAATCATTTGCAATAAAGAAATCATACCGTTTAGATTTTTTTTACCACAAAAAGCAAAAAATCCACATTTAAGGAACTAATCTGGGGGCAATAAGATCGATGATCAATGCGGCTGTCCACGAAAAATCTTTTTCTCCGAGTCCTCTGCCGGAATCAGGATCGTAATACTCATGAAATCCATGGCGATCAGCCAGTGCAATTAATGAATTTTCAATCCAGTCTGAAAGCTCGGTTTCTCCATACTGTTTAATCCCCTGAGCCAAATACCAGTTTATATTGACCCAGACAGGGCCTCTCCAGTAAAATTCCCCATCAAAGTCGACCTGACACATATCATAACTGGGTATGGCAACACAGTCCATATCCGCTATACAGAAGCAATGGGTTCGAAGCGTATCCAAGACCCTTTTTCCCATGTCCTTGTCCGGGATACCGGCAAATAGGGGCATATATGAAAAAATGGTATCCCGTTTTATATGTCTCTGGTTCACAAGATCAAAATTATAGTAAATGCCTTCAGTGTCATCATATTTTTTTTGCATACTTAAAGCCCATTCACTTGTGTCTGTTATGGCAGCAAGGGGTTCATCCCACAGCGGGGCATTATCAAGTCCTGATTCCCAGGGATGGACAATAGACACAAGATTTTCAGATTGCGGGTCACGCTCAGTAAAATAAAAATCATGGAGTTTTTTTAGTTTTGGATATATTTCCTTCAAGAATGACAACGCTCGTTCCCTATCAGGATCAAGCTTTGCTGAAGCAACGATCATGGTGGCATGTACAGGGGGCTGGCTGATACCTGAAGTGAAAATGCCGGATGGAACTTTTCCTGAATTGCCTGCCTTCCAGTAGTCGGGTCCCGGAAAATGATGGGTATACTCAGGGTTGAAAATGATATGCGGAAGAAAGCCGTCACTCCATTGTCCCCTGAAAAGTGATCGAAGTTCGGTGTATGCTCTTTCAGGATCGTAGTGAAGATACCCGCGTGAAATAAACCCTGAATCCCAGTTCCAAAGATGCGGATAAAGTCGATTCGACGGCATGGTCCAGCCATTGAGCCGGTTTTTATCAAGCACGTTTCTGGCATTTTGATAAATTTTACTGAGCCGGTTATCAGTGAAATGGGGAATCAGGTTCCGGACATCTGATTTTACTATCTTCTCGGCGTCTGATGAAATTCCAAGAAGGTTTTTGAGATGATTTCTGTCCAAGCCGTTTATGATTTCTCCTTTCACCACAACGACAGGTATGGACAGTCTGCCGGTAAGTCTTTCTACATCCTCCCGGGCAGATTCGGTTTTCGTCACATCTTTGCCCAAATATTTGATTCCATTGGTGTCCAGATATGAAAGCAGCTGTCTGCAATGAGGACAGGCTGGAGAAAAATAAACTGTAATTTCAGAGTATTCTTCGGGGCTTGATGCTTTTTCAATCCTCGCCTTTCCTAATTGTATGAGGGATGTATCATTTAAAATTTCCCCTATTTTTGATAAAAGTTTTGGAATATCCGGCACTTTGCCCTGAGAAAACACCTTTTCGTTCACAGTCAGGATAGGAGCATGCCACCCGCCACGCCAGATAACCTTCCAAAAATTATCCAGCCAGGGGACAATCCGCAGCGAAACCGGTTTTCCACGAAGCTGTTCGTTCATAAGCCTCTGAAGGATTGCGTAGGAAATATCACACTCATTGCAGCGGTTCTTGATGCGGAAAAAAAGAAATTTCCCTGCATACCGGTAAAGGGTTAATTTTACAGTTTTCTTTTTCGTCATGTTATTCCAAATAAGTAGATTAATTGTTATTTAGTGCCCATCCATAAATCTATATTGGGCACAAATAAAGTTTCCAATGCAGAAATGAGCAATTTTTCGCAAGGTCAAGGAAATCAAGGAATTACGCGGAGGCGTACAAGTTGTACGCCGCACAAGTGATTCCGAAGATTGACCCCAGAGAAATAGGCTCCGCATTTCACGGGGCAGGCGCAGAGATTGCGGAAAAGGGCCATTTCTGGATGGAAACTATTTAAGCATAGTGGCACAATATGCCGCGCCGATAAGGGCTGCTTTATCGTTCAGGATGACTTTAACGGGTATCTTTTCAAGAAAACCCTTAAAGCGTCCTTTGTTTATAAATGCTTCCATAAAAATATTTTCTTTTAATTTGGATAAAATCTTAGGCGGAATTCCGCCTCCCAGGTAAACCCCGCCCGTGGTCATACCGGTTAAGGCTAAATTACCGGCAACGGCGCCGAAGATGGAGACAAACATATTGAGTGCTTTTACGCATCCAACATCTTTATTCGCCAAAGCGGCTTCAGTGATGGACTTGGCCGGGTCCATTTCTTTTAGCTTTTGTCTTAACCAATCTGGTTTATTTAAACGGCCTGAGTCTTTCAACCAATTATAAATATTTACCAATCCAGATCCGGAAACCACCCTTTCTATACTCACATGGCCATAATGCTGATGAAGATACCGCCATAGCTTCATTTCTGCTTCGTTATTAGGCGCAAAATCAGCATGACCGCCCTCTGAAGGTACTGGCAAGTATCGACCATTCTGATAAATCAGCATTGCTTTACCCAGACCCGTTCCGGGAGCGATCAGGGCGAGATTCCGGTCTTTTATGGAACCTGCCTGATTTAAAGGGAAGAATTCATCTTTCTTTAATAGCGGGATGGCCATTGCAGTGGCGGTTAAATCGTTGACAAGCTTAACACGATGAAAGTTAAACTGTTTTTTGATCCGATCTTCGGAAATATTCCAGGGCAAATTGGTGGTTTTGGACTTGCCGTCTACAACTGGTCCTGCAACCCCAAAACAGGCATGGGTAACCGACGCCGTATGAATTTCGAGAAATTGCCGGATAATGTGTTCCAGATCGGGTGCGTTTTGGCTAGAAAAAGTCTCAATCACTTTTGACAGAGGACGCCTTTTCCCTTGGGTAAAAAGGCCTAAATTGGTTTTAGTACCACCGATGTCACCGGCCAAAACAAAAGTTTTATCTTTAAACGTAGTCATAAATTTTCTTCTTAGCTTTTGATTTCTATTTCTCGCCCTTTATCTTTTTTATGATCTTGGGAATGAAAAACGAGAAGATAAAGAGCCCTATAGAGAAGAAAACCTTAAAGGATATCAACTCTCCCCAATTTCCGGAGGCCCATACCTCTTTCAGCGTCCCGATAAAAAAGGTGAAGATAAACGTACCAACGATAATGCCCAGGCCGGTTCCCGCGACATAGTCCCAAAATCGGACTTTGGTCAGCCCCATGCCAAAGTTCATAGGCGTAAACGGAAAATAGACTAACCTAAGGTACAGGACTGTGGCAAAGCCGTTTCGTTCGATGGCATCGTCATATTTTTTCAGCTTGTCACCGATTAGCGAAGCGGCAAATTCCCTTCCCAGAGTTCGTCCAATAAAGAAGGCAGCGCTGGCACCGATCATTGCACCAATCCATACATATAAGAATCCCCAGTAGGCCCCAAATATGGCAGCCCCCAGGCCCGTCAACAAAGTGCCGGGAAGAAAAAGGCAAACACCCACGACATAGATCGCCATATATACCACCGGTGCCCATAAACCGGCGGTTTCAAGAAAACGGCCAAGAGCTTCGGCCGTAAGATAATTTTTGACCGGTGTAAAGCGGATCAAAAAAATGGCTCCGATAATAAAGGCCGCGAAAATAATCGCCTTAAACACCGCTTGCGATGGCTTTTTTGTTGGTTGTTGTAAGGTTTCTTCCATTTTCATTCTCCTTTTAAGCGAATACCCTTTGAATGCATACAACGCTAAAACCCTATTCCGGAGTAGCGAAGTTGTGTCTTTAAGTTTTATGTTAATTTATTGTCGTGTAAATTCTTAATGCCTTACAAAAAATTTGAACTTTTTACGAAACCGTCTAAATCGGACTTTTTACGAGTTCATCAAGTTTGGGGAGTGAGTATTAATCAATTTTGCAGATAAATCACGGCACATATATTGACAATGGTAAAAGATGTACCACTATGTATTATAGAGTTTCAACATACTCGATGAGGATGGTATATGTTTCCAATGTTCATCGATGTATTATTCCAAAAGATAGCCTCTTGAGAAAGGATTTACAATGAAAAAATTACGGGTAGGTTTAATAAGCTTCCTTCTATTGACTGGTGTATCCTGGGGACAGGATGCCATGTATTTCTATAATCTCGGCCTTGATAGCTCCATTGCCTACAGAAAAATCTATTATTTCACAAAGGCTCTGGAGTTGAATCCCAAGCTGGCTGATGCGTATGAAAAGCGGGGAATGCTCTACTATTTTCAAGAAAAATACTCCAAGATGATTCGAGACTTCCAAGCGGTTACCGAGATGACACCTTTTGAATCCAAAGCTTATCTGATGCTCGGTTTGGCCTATATGAAAGGAGAAGACTATGATGTAGCCATTGACAATTTGACCCGGGCAATTGAGTTGGAACCTCACCTGGCTGGAGCTTATAGTTATAGAGCAGAGGCTTATCGTTTAAAAGGTATGATAGATGAGGCAATTCAGGATTCCAGCAAAGCCATTGAGATAGGTGGTACCAAGCAGACCATTGGCATGACATATTCGACCAGGTCAAAGGCTTACAGGGAGCTGGGGCAGATCAAACTGGCCGATGCAGATTTCAAAAAAGCTTTAAATCTGGATCCCGAGTACAATATATATAAATTTTTCTCAATCACTGAGTATCTTGCAAATTCATCAGGAAAGTCCGGCAGCATAAAAGCTGTCGGCAGGATGGGAGCCGCGTTAATCATCACAATTTTTTTCGTATTAATTTTTAAACTCACGTTGTCGGCTCCCAAAAAAGATGAGGATGATTGAAAATTTCGCCTTCTTTGAATTCGACTGGAATACCCTCAGTCACCGCGTTGAGGTATGTTTTATTATAGTTTTTAATACTCCGCTCGCTTGCGGCGAGGAGGTTCATTTTGACATAAAAAATAGCGGTTGGGGATTGATCGGTTGTCCCTGCTGTGATCGCTCAATGCCGGGCAAAACATCTTGACTGGGCCACAGACCCGATAATAGTGCATCAGTATACCCTTTGGACAATCCTGCCTCCTGCATGCTTCGATGACTTCTTTCAACGTCATAGGAAAGTCGATGCCAAGTTATACGTATCAGGTTGCTCTCGGATTTGAGAAGCATGTACCAACCATCCCGTGTTCCATCATTTGCCGGCATGCCGATCACGCCTGCATTAAGCCAGACCTTGTCATTGATATGTTGACCAAACGGCAATCCACAATGGCCGGCGATGACGCCATCGGTAGCGGCCAGGTCAAGTTCGCCCCATTTATCTTCCACTGGGGTAGAGGCAAAGATGAAGCGGTTGATTTGCTCTACTCCTCCGTGGATCACGAGAAAGGTGCGGCCATTAAGTTCGAATCCGATGCTGCGGGGTAGGTTGCGCATCCATGCCTTGCTGTCGGAACTGACCCGCTGTGCAGCGAAACGATACCAGTCGATCGATAGCGCAGAACAGGCCGTCCCCATCTCAAACCCGCAGCCGCAATCGGGAGCTTCGGAGCCAAGGGATTCTTCGCAATTGCCCAAGACCACATGAATACCCCAGCGCCGCAGTAGCTCAACGGTTGCTTCGGGTTCGGCACAATAGGCAACTACGTCTCCCGTACAAATGACTTGGGATGATAGCAATCCGAGCTGTTCGACCTTTTGCTTTATCGCCTGCGTGGCGGCCAGATTGCTGTAAGGGCCACCAAAGACCAAGATGGGTCCTTTAAGGCAGCCCATATTCAGCTTAAAAGAAGTATTCATATTCGGGCAGGCATCTCTTTTATATGTGTTCGGCTAGTAGACATCTTGCCGCCAATCCAGTAAAGCAGGCAGCCGGAGAAAAGCACGCCAAAGGAGATTATAAGTAACTTGGTATATTTGTGATATTCCCCAAGCCAATGGGTGTACCCCGATGACTCGACAAAATATAAGGCTGCGCTGCCGACTGCGATGGCAAAGGCTGCCACATAACTCCACACTGGAATGTCTTCACGCCTTCCCCAGAGCGAAAAGAAAATAACAGGTGCAAGATACATGGAAGCGGTGCCGCTCACAGCTACAGCGCTGAAAAGATCTTTGTTGCCCCAGAACACTAGCAACAATCCGACCAGCATGAAAAACGCCATAATCAAGCGGCCGTTGCGTAAGTTGCTTTGGAATAAACCCATATCAACGGCAATCAATTTAGCTGAACTGGAAAGAGTGCTGTCCAATGTTGACATCGCTGAAATCACCAAAGCGGCATTAAACACCAACATAGGGGAATTTCCCAGCAGGCGTAACAGAACGGTATGCATGGACTCATCCGAAACAGCATTTGCACCGGCAATCACGCCAAGGCTGCCAAAAGCGATAATGCATAAAATGCTGATCCAGGCCGCATGGAGGAAACTTTTTCTCGTCGTGTCTCGATCGGCCAGAAAGCCGCGGTCCATCATCACCGGATCATGCATGGGATAGCTCCAGATCTGCAGAAAAGCCACGAGAAGCAGAATTGGACCAGGCTCGTCAATCCTGAACGGTTTGAAGCAGAGATTTTCAAAACTGAACATACCGCTGCTGACCGTGATAATGAGAAGGATTAGCAGTGTCACCAAAAACACCAGCATTTGAAACACATCGGTACGTAAAGATGCTTGCAGGCCTCCAAGCATCGAATAAAATAAGGTCACGGCGGCAAAACTCAGAATGGTCAAGGTGTAAGCATTCGATCCTGCCGCACCAAACAGGATCCCAATGACCAAAAGATTTGCGAACACTTCGCTCACCAGGCGGATGCCAATCACGAAATTATAGCACCCTGTCCCCCAATCCCCGAAACGATCGTACAGGAATGACTGGACGCTGTTATGGCCATGTTGAAACCGCAGGCTGTCAACGATACGACCGCCCGTTAGAAACGACAGATAATAAAAGGCATAGGCCAAGGTTCCCCAAATGCCATAATAAAATCCGAGAATGGCGGCATTCATCAAGGACCGGGCAAAAATCCAGGTTGTGACCTGGGAAAAAATAAGGGTCCATAGACTGGGCTGCTGCCCTGCTTCTGTTAACCCACGGAAAAAAGTCGCTTCATTTTTGGCTTTAGGCGAAAGGCAAACAGAAGCAATGGCGATAACGCCGGCAAAAACGGGCAAAAAATAATTCATTGTTGACACTCAAGTTAAATAGGACGCAGATTTTCGCAGATAAGCTCAGATAGTATTATTATTTCTTAATTTAAGAATCTTGATAATCTGTGTTCATCTGTGTCCAAAAAAGGAAATTCCTATACTATCCAATTAGGCGGATTTTTTATATCTCTTTGCCGAATTCTTCCGGCTTGTTCCGCATAAGCTGCGTATCAGGCAGCAATGACGCCGACTCTCTATCCAGAAGCCAAGTCAATTCTCCGTCTAAGGCATGTATCTTTTGGACCGGTAATCGAGCTTGATCGTCTTCAAATACGGTCTTTAGGGTTGCAGCCTTTTCCTTCCCGGAAATTAAAAAGACAATGTGTCTGGCTCGATTCAGTACCGGCAAGGTCATGGTCAAACGGTTTACATCGGGATTGCCTCCTTTTACTGCTACTATGAGTCTTTTTCTTTCATCCAAGGCATCCTGTCCGGCAAAAAGAGAGGCTGTGTGGCCATCTGCTCCCATACCGAGAAATATTTGATCAAAGGTCGGGAACCGGCCATTTTGCAGATGAAAAAAATCTATGAGGGTTTTCTGATATTTTTGGGCGCCTTGTTTCGGTGGCAACTCGCCGGGCATGGGATAGACCTGGGCTTCAGGAACTGAAACTCTGTTGAGGAAGTCCTTTTTGGCCGTACCATAATTGCTGGCCGGGTCATTTTCAGGAACGCACCGCTCATCTACCCAGAAGATATACGTTTTATCCCATGGAATTGCTGAACCATAAGGTTCTTCAGCCAGCATCCTGTACATCCTTCTGGGTGTGGCGCCGCCGGAGATGGCCACCACAAAACGTCCATGGCGGTCGATGCTCTCTTTAGCGGTCTTATTGAAAAGGGTCGTTGCTTTTTGTGCCAGCATTGTTGCATTTTCTTTGACAAGGATTTTCTGATTGTCTGTCATGATCCCGCTTCTCTGATCCTTTCCTTTATTTAACTTATATCTATCATCCGTGGTCCCCAACTTCCGGATTCATAAAAATGAAGCATTTCTGCCCTGTTGCCACAGGTTTCGCACTCATTTAGTATGGGTGTCAAAAAGGACCAGCACTGTTCAACCCCGTCCTGTTTCCAGAAAAGCATTTGATCCCCCAATATACAGTCTATTAGTACTTTTTCATAGGCATTCAGAATGGGCCCGGTATAATTTTGATGATAGGAAAAATCCATGGTTACAGAACGCAAGCATACCCGTGCGCCGGGATTCTTTGTCTGAAAAGTAAGGGTTATTTTTTCATCCGGATAAATACCGAGTATTAATCGATTGGCGGTGATGGTTTCCCCTAAAGTTTGCCGAAACATGGAATGGGGAATTCCTTTAAACTGAATTTCGATTTCTGTTAACTTCTTGGCCAGCCGTTTACCGGATGTAAGAAAAAAAGGAACGCCCTGCCAGCGCCAGTTGTCTATGAAAACTTTCATCCTGGCAAAAGTTGGCGTCAGAGAGTCCTTGCTTACACCGGGTTCCTCCCGATAGCCCGGGACCGGTTTATCATCAATTTTGCCTTGACCATATTGCCCAAGCACGATGTAATTGTGGAGCTTTTCCACCGGAAACGGTCTTAACGAATGAAAAACTTTTACCTTCTCATCTCTAACGCGGTCGGTTTCAAACTGGGACGGTGCTTCCATGGCCGTAAGGGCAAGCAGTTGCATTATGTGGTTTTGAAACATGTCTCTAATTACCCCTGCCTGTTCATAGTAACCCGCACGATGTTCGACGCCTAAAGTCTCTGAGGCAGTGATATGGATCTGGTCAATATATCTCCGATTCCAGATGGGTTCGAAAATGGCATTAGCAAAACGAAAAATCAGTATGTTTTGAACTGTTTCTTTTGCCAGATAGTGATCTATTCGGAATATCTGGTGCTCTCTAAAATATTCTTGGATACCCTGATCCAGCTCAATGGCAGTTTTAAGATCTCGCCCAAAGGGCTTTTCCACCACCAACCGTGACCACCCGTTACCGTTTTCTCTTTCTTTTCCAAGATCTGCCTGTCCAAGCATTTGAGCTAACGGTTTATAAAGAGAGGGTGGAATGGCAAGATAAAAAATCCTGTTTCCTCTGGTGTTATGTATTTGGTCCAGCTTTCTAAGAAATTCTGCCAGGCTCATAAAAGAGGTCAGATTCCCATAATCAACCGATCGATAATTAAGAGCGGCAGCAAAAGCAGGCCATTTTGAAGCATCCATAGCGCCATTAACCCACAAGGCTTCTTTCATCTTATTCCTGAATTCCTGATCACTCAGATTTGTTCGCCCGCACCCGACAATGCGAAAAGGATCAGGTAAACTCGCATTCAAATACAAATTGAAAAGGGCCGGAATCAGTTTTCTGGCAGTTAAATCACCGGTGGCTCCCATGATGACAATGGTGCTGGGGTCGCTGTGCTTGACTCCCAGGCAATCTTCGGGGCGAATTTTTAAATCCGGAGCCCTGGCCTCGATGACTTGGCCCATGGGCCCGCTCTGATTTATTACTTTATCATCCATAGATTTTACCTTAATCAAGTTAAATAGGACGCCTCAGTACGATCTTCCGGACCTACGGGGCAGGCAGATTTTCGCAGATATACACAGATAATATTGTTATTTTGCAATTTAAGAATCTTGATAATCTGTGTTCATCTTTATCCAAAAAAGGAAAGAACGAAATTTTAATCACTAGAAACGACTGCATGCCCTCCGAATTCGCGGCGAAGAGCTGCCAGAACTCTGTCTGTAAAAGGATCTTCTTGTCGGGAACGAAAACGTCTTAATAAGGAAAGCGTGATAACCTGAGCCGGAACACCGGTTTCCAGGGCTTGCTGGATTGTCCAGCGTCCTTCTCCTGAATCTTCTACGTATCCCTTGATATCGGAAAGTTTTCCATCTTTTCTAAAAGCCTCTTCAGCAAGTTCCAGTAACCATGAACGAACAACGCTGCCCTGATTCCATAGATGGGCAACATCAGCATAG
>JAYEFV010000294.1:0-2901 GCA_034658755.1 Thermodesulfobacteriota bacterium
TTTTTTACCCTTTCTTGTCCGGAATTCGTTAAAAATCCAATGTCATACTAATAATATTAAGAGGCTCATTTCCGACGTTTTCGAGCATAACAATTTGATTTTCAGAAAGCATCAAGGATTCCCCTTTCTTCAACATCCTGCTCTGATTGTCTATTGTTGTTCTCGCCGCTCCTCGGATGACAACCAAATGTTTTATGGTGGAAACATCGGCTTTGGTCTCAAGTTCTGAGCCGGAATATAGGATAAGTTTTGCTACCGTGCAGTCATCATTCATTTCCAGCAAGGTTAAGGTTCCCCAAGAGTAGTATAATGTCTTATGCTTTTGATATTCACTCCGCCCCCTTTGCTTTAGTTCTTCGACGATAGATTTCACATCCCTGCTGCTTTCCATATCGGAAACAAATACAGAGTCCGGTGTTTCCACAACAACCATGTTTTTAATTTTGTTGGTTGCAATCAGCCGTTCGTATCCCATGATTAAACAATTTTGTGTGTCTTTAGAAATAACGTCGCCGTCAATAACATTGCCGTTTGCATCCTTTGAGATGAAATCATACAGAGATTTCCATGATCCAATATCGCTCCATCCGAAGTCTGAAGGTAACACGGCAGATTTATCTGTTTTCTCCATAACAGCATAATCGATAGAGATATTCGGCAACCGTTCATAGTCTTTTTGAGATACCATACTTCCGGATAAATCCATTTGTTCCATTTCCTTAAGAAGTTCAGGCTGGTGGATGTTTAACTCTTTCATCATTACAGATGCTTTAAATGTAAACATTCCACTATTCCAGAAAAAGTTGCCTGCTTCAATATACCTTTTAGCCGTTTCAATATCCGGTTTTTCAACAAATCTTTTTACAGAAAAGGCGTGTTCCCTAATTTCACCGGTACCCTCGATATATCCGTAGCCTGTTTCCGGATAATCGGGTTTGATTCCGAAGGTTACAATATATCCCATCTCGGAAAGTTTTATTGAGGATAATATTTTTTCATGAAAAGCATCATTATTGCGGATCACATGATCAGCAGGAAAGATGCATAACACAGCATCCTTTTCATGATTGAGGATATGGAGCATGGCCAATAGAATGGCAGGTGCGGTATTGCGGCCACAGGGTTCCGCAATTATCTTTTCATTTGTCCGGATACCGATTTCATCAATATGTCTTGCAATTTCATGAACATGTTTTTTTCCACAGACAATTCGGATATTTTCCACGTCGAGCAAAGGGATCAGCCTCTTAATGGTACTTTGGATAAGTGAATCATTACCCATAAATTTAACAAGTTGCTTGGGATAGAGTTCTCTTGATACGGGCCAGAGACGTGTTCCTGATCCACCTGCCAACAGGATCGGATATACATTCAGTTTATTTTTCATAGGACCAGGCCTTTTTCTATATGTTTGCTTCCCTCTGATGCCATACCCACGCTGTTTTTATAATTGTTTCCAAGTCCTCATATCCTGGTTTCCAGCCAAGTGTTTTCTTTATTTTGTCGGAACTGGCAATCAGTACTGCCGGATCACCCGGCCTTTTATCCGTTTCAATTGCAGGAATCGGTTTTCCGGTCACCTTTCTTGCCAGTTCAATCACCTCTCGAACTGAATACCCCCTGTTGTTTCCGAGGTTATATACAGCGCTATCCACCCCCGAAAAAAGTGCCTTAAGCGCCAGCAAGTGGGCTTTGGTCAGATCACTCACATGTATATAGTCTCTTATGCATGTTCCGTCAGGTGTCGGGTAATTGCCGCCAAAAATTTTTATATTTTCTCGCCTGCCGGTTGCGACCTCCAGAATTAAAGGAATAAGATGCGTTTCGTTGGAGTGTCTTTCTCCAATTTTACCTGATTCATCTGCTCCGGAAGCATTAAAATACCGGAGGCTTATGTATTTTAAGCCGTATGCGGAATCACAATCTTTGAGCATCCTTTCAACGGCAATTTTGCTTGTACCATACGGGTTTGTAGGGTTGCAGGGATGATTTTCCGTAATCGGAATTTCAACCGGCTCACCATAAACCGCCGCCGTTGAAGAAAAGATAAACCTCTTTACGTTATGGCGAATCATTGAATCCAAAAGTTCTGCAGTTGCCGCCATGTTGTTGCGGTAATACTTAAGCGGTTTTTCCACGGATTCACCAACCAGTGAAAAAGCTGCAAAATGCATGACCGCGGAAATTGTATGAGTTGAAAATAATTTTTCAAGCAGAACCTTATCACCGAGTCCTCCTTCTATAAATTCCCCGCCGGGCAGCAATTCGCGGTGTCCAGTGGAGAGGTCATCCAGTGTAATAACAGCGTAACCTGCATCGAGAAGATCTTTAACCATGTGAGAGCCGATATATCCGGCGCCTCCTACAACCAGCACTTTTTCGTTTTTCATTTCTAAAGGCTCCTAACCCGGACAAGCCGGAACCAAAAATATTTGCCACCAAGACACTAAGACACAAAGCATATACTAATTATTTTTTCTTCGTGCCTTGGGGCCTTTGTGGCGAAAAGAAAAAAGTTTTGCCATAAAATGAGAATCTTTAGGTTGCTCATTTGAGCCAGGTTTATACAACATCATGTAATTATACGTTTTACCCAAAGGGTATATGGGATGATGATCTTTTTTATTCATTAATTTTCACCCAAAGGGCAAGCCGGAGGCTTTACGGGTGCTTAAGCACAAGTTTCAGTCGGCTGGAAAGAGATACACGCCGTCGTGGAGCATTCTCCCTATATTGCGATTCAAATGCGTTTGCCCTGTCCGTTTTAACTATAATGAGTTTTTATCCACTTCTTGTATTCCCCGCTTTTCACGCGCTCGACCCATTTACGCTTATCCATGTACCATTGAATCGTATCACGAATTCCGGTTTCAAAAGATTCTTTAGGACTCCAGTTCAAGT
>JAYEFV010000295.1:0-2897 GCA_034658755.1 Thermodesulfobacteriota bacterium
GAAATTAGGCGGCCGGCAATATTTTCGGTAATGGGGAAGTCCCCTTTTTTGTATCCCAGGTCTGTGTAGGCCTTTTGGAGATGCAAGGGTAACGGATAATGAAGACCGGTTGCGATGCCTTTTGAAGCTAAAAATTGCTGAAGCCCATCACGGTCATCAACCAGAATCACATAAAGATGATAAACTGACTCTGCGAATTCGGCTTCTGTCAATAAGGTGACGGATGGTATCTCAGACAAAAGTTCATGATAATAAGCGGCATTTTTCCGCCGTAATTTATTCCACTGGCCAAGCCGTTTGAGTTTAATCCGCAATACTCCGGCCTGTATGGCATCAAGACGGCCGTTATAGCCTTCCAGGTCGTGAAAGTACTTCTTATGCTGACCGTGATCCCGGATCATGCGTATCTTTTGGGCAATGGATTCATTCTCGGTGATGATCGCGCCCCCTTCTCCGAATGCACCTAAATTTTTACCCGGATAAAAGCTGAAACACCCGACAGCGCCCATTGCTCCGGCTTTCCTGCTTATATCATAATTTGCTCCGTGAGCCTGGCAGGCATCTTCTATCACTGCGATGCCGTTTTTTTGTGCAATCTCCAGAATCGGATCCATATTTGCAGGCTGGCCATACAGATGGACGGGTATCACGGCCTTTGGCCGTGGCGTTAGGCTTGAGGCATTAGGCTTGAGGCGGTTCTTAAGGTAGTCTTCGAGCTTGTTTGGATCCATGTTGCAGGTATCCGGATAGATATCCACAAAAACAGGTTTTGCGCCAACCTGGGAAATGGCTTCGGTGGTGGCAATAAAAGTATTGGGCACGGTTATTACTTCATCACCCGGACCCACACCAATGGCCATGAGTGCAAAACGAAGCGCATCCGTACCGGAATTCACCCCCACACAATAGCTGCTGTTACAAAATTTTGCGAATTCCGTCTCAAAACAAGACACCTGTTCACCGCCGACAAAGGCTCCGTCAGCCATTGCCCGGGTAATCATGGGCATAACTTCTTGCTCAATTTGTTTATACTGAATTTTCAGGTCGAGGAAGGGTACTCTCATAAACTAAGTTCCTCTTTTTTCAGCCATATACTGGGTGACTTGAGTGAAGACGGCAGGAATAGTTCCCATAAGAATCTTCATGTCCAGCCACAAAGACATTTCTTTTGCATACCGGATATCCATACGAATCATTTCCTTAAACGTTGTCCGGTTTTTTCCATTAACCTGCCAAAAGCCGGTAAGTCCCGGCATGGCATAAAATCTCTTCTGCTGCCAGATCAGGTAGTTCATTGCTTCATACGGTAGACAAGGTCTGGGCCCGACCAGGCTCATTTCACCGCGGATAACGTTAATCAACTGGGGCAATTCATCCAAAGCGCTGATTCTCAGCAGATTGCCCAGAGGTATGATTCTTGCGCCATCTTCCATATCCAGTTTGGTCATCGGCTTTTCAGAACAAGTGAGTTGACAAACATATTGTTCATGTACGGAAGTATCCGCATTCACCGTCATGGTGCGAAATTTTAAGCAATCGAACAATTTTCCCTGATATCCAACTCTTTTCTGTTTGAAGAAAACCGGACCCGGCGAGACGATTTTGATTAAACCGGCGATCATCATAAACAGCGGGAATAAGAGAATCAGCAACAGCACTGCACCAAAGACATCTATTCCGCGTTTCCAAAAGGGATTTCTAGGGGCCAATGACGGCTTGAGCATCCGGCAGTTGTATCTATAATCAATCGTTGTTATATCCTTTTTACTTTTATTTTTAGGATTATCGTCAGACGGGACATCTGTCTCAAATGGATCGCCCGAGGAATTTTCTTTGAATGTCTCGGATAACCAATCAGAGGGGTAGGTATATACATTGCAGAATAGACTCCGAGGATCGTCAAAAACAGACTGGCAGACATCTTCGGCAAGGTTCCATGCCCCTTGCGCAGTAGTATCGGGCATCACTACTCCAACTTGCCGATTATCGAACCACCCGGCTTCATCGGTTATACGCAGCCGTTCTTCGAGAATTTGCGAGATATGTTGAGGCACTCCATTATCGGAATTTCCCGTGTCTAAAAGCACAAGGGAGAACTGACTGCCCGTGCGATCAACCCGAGCCCGTTCCATTTCAAGAATCCATCGAAACTGCTTAACGGAATGAAACCCATTAAGTTCTTTTGGCTTCTTTAAACGAAAAAAGGAGCTAAATCGATGCCAGAACTTATTCGGATACATAGCTTTTCTCCTTATGAGACTTTAAAAAAATCATAACTGTTCAGAGGTTCAAGGTTCCATCCTCGTCCCCGGACTGCATTTGGGATGCGTATTTACGAGAAAAGGGTCAGTTTCGTCAGGCCTAAAATAAAAGATGAACGTCGAACATCGAACATCGAACGTTGAACATCGAATAATGTATTCTACCATTTATAATAAAGACAAAGCGAAGCGCCTTCCACATTCGACGTTCGATGTTGGACGTTCGATGTTCGATGTTCAAATTGTTGCGTCTAAAATTACGACTAAACCTTCATATCACGTTGAAATTACGTATACAGGTCAGGAGTTCTGAAATTGGCAATTACTTGGGAAAATGAACATTTGTAACGAGGACTTCGGATCTTCAATGCCTTCTTTGTCCTTAACCCTGAACGTTGAACCTCTCCGAGGCGTAGGATCGCACCTTTACGAACCGGAGGCCTGAACCTGTGAACGGTTACACCGGATGATTAAGTGCCTAAAATTTAAAATGCCTAAAGTTAATGAAATCGTAAAAAGTCAGGAATTCGCTTTTGTCGTCATTCCGTCCCGGATCGGGGTCCGGGATGACGGCCAAGCCGGAATCCAGTAAATTCAATTACTTCTGGATGCCGGATCAAGTCCGGCATGACGGTT
>JAYEFV010000296.1:0-11450 GCA_034658755.1 Thermodesulfobacteriota bacterium
GCGCGATATCCGGCAGTGAAGTGGCTGCAAATTCCCTGGGGGTTAATACCGCCGATTATAAAGTAAAGATTTTTGTCTTGAGCGCCATGTTCGCATCCATCTCCGGAAGCCTTTATGCCCACTACATTACTTTTATCAGCCCCAGTTCTTACGATTTCTATTATTCCATCCATGTCGTAACCATGGTTATCGTTGGCGGGATGGGAAGTCTATGGGGTTCTCTCTTGGGTGCCGGAGTTCTTACCTGTATTTCCGAAGCACTCCACGTTGCAAAACAGTATCATATCATTGCATATGGTGTTTTTCTCTGTCTGGTGCTCGTCTTTCTACCCGAAGGAGTCCTGATGGGTATAACTAATTTTTTTGTTAAAAAGAAAGATGCAACAGCATTTTACAAAAACGGATAGACATAAACTAAAAAAAAAATTATATATTTTTTAAAAAAACCTTGATTAGTTGTTTTATTTCTGTTAGCAGACATCCAAAATAAATTATAGCCCTCCTTTTTGGAGGGCAATGGTTTTAACACCCTGGGTCGCAAACCGATAACTTGTGCGAGAAAATGTAGCCTCCCACTAATGCGGCCCAGGCATTTTTTTGTCATCCGCCGATGGCACACATCTGAGCCGAAACCCCGACAGGATGATCACCAGACAGATTGTGTCCCAACGGTTTTAAACGAACAGCCTTAAGAAAAAGTTCAGCCAGCTCACCATCAGAGCCTCCTTTTCTAAGCGGTGTTTTAAGATCAACTTGTACATCCGACATTAGACATGGACGCAACTGACCGCTTGCCGTTAATCTCAACCGGTTACATGTATTACAGAAATGCTGGCTTATTGGGCGTATAAAGCCTATTTCTCCTCTGGCCGATTCAAACTTAAACCGTTCGGCCGGGCCGTCATTCACGCCCTTTTCAACCGGGATCAGTTTCCCGAATTGATCGATGAGTTTTTTTATTTCAGGGCCAAGTAAATGATGGTCACTCTCCATTTGGTTGGTTCCCATGGGCATATATTCGATAAAGCGTATGTGAAATGGATAGTCAATTGATAATGCGGCAATGTCCGTCAATTCATCATCGTTGACCCCTTTAAGTGGAACTACATTAATCTTAACGGGATCAAAACCCATCTTTTGGGCCATCTCTATTCCTTCCCAGACTTGATCAAAGAAATCATACCCGGTAATCTTTCTGTACTTTTTTCTGTTTAAGGTATCCAGGCTGATATTTATTCTTTTTATGCCGGCAGATTTGATTTTATTAATATTATCTTTAAGTAAAACACCGTTGGTGGTCAAAGATATATCAAAAAGCCCTTCAATTTTAGTTAACCGTTTCAGAAAATCATAAACACCTTTTCTGACAAGAGGTTCTCCCCCTGTTATCCGAACCTTGGAAATCCCGAGACGTACACCTATTCTGATAATGTGCAGAATTTCTTCATACCGTAATATTTCTTTATGGGGGAGCTTTGGAATAAAATCGTAGGGTACGCAGTATATGCATCTAAGATTGCAACGGTCGGTAATTGATATGCGAAGATAGTTCAGTTTGCGGTTGCAACGGTCGATTAATTTAGAATTCGGCAATGTTAGTATGACTTTTTAAATTTTTCTCGATAGGCCGGGATTTCTATAATTGGCGGTCTTTCGTGTCCTTCTATTTGAAAAATATCCGGCTTGTACTCGTTTTTTATAAGATTATATTGTATCATTTCATTGGAAAGATCTTCCTTGATATCTATCAACCCTAATTTTTTTTTGCGATTGATAAATGTCATAAGAATAACAAATGCCATTTTTCCCAATGCTCTTGTGTCCTGATTTCTGTGAATCCGTCTGTCAAGATCAACCTGAGCAATGACGTCAAGACCCCATTTTTCATAGATATCGAGAATCATGCTGGTTTCAACCCCGTATCCTATGGGGAATGGAATTGCTTCAAATATTTCTCGAAAGCCGGCATATTCACCCGATAACGGTTGTAAAATCTGGGTGAGTTCAGGAAAAAACAGAGAAAACAGGGGCCTAATCACAAGTTCGGTAACTCGGCCGCCACCGGTTGGCCGGATTTTGCTTTTTCCGATAGCAATCGGTCTGTCATAAAAGGCCTTGACGTATTTAATATTATCAAAAAGGATAAGCGGACCTATAAGGGCATATACAAATCTGTGGTGAATATTTTTTATGTCTGCATCAATGTAAACGATGATATCCCCCTTTGTAACATAAAGGGCTTTCCAGAGATTTTCACCTTTGCCTTTGAACGCTTCAAGATCAGGTAAAATTTCCGTTGCTTTATAAACATCGGCACCAAATGATCTGGCAATTGCTCTGGTTTTGTCTGTTGATTCGGAGTCGATCACAACAATCTCATCCAGAAGCGGATAGCGGGTCATTAACTCTGATTTCACTATCAGAATTTCTTTTGCTATGGTCTTTTCTTCATTTAAAGTCGGAAAGCACAGAGAAATTTTCAGATTTTTTCTTTGTTTTTCCTCTACAAGCCGATCCAGATCGTTAAATTCAGAATAATGGAATGTATTTTTTTCAAGCCAGGTACTCTTCATCACACACCCCGTTGTCAATGGCCATAATGACCCCGATAATCTGTGCGATTCCTTTGAACATGGGTTCAATTTCGGCGGCGGCATTTATATGTTGATGGTTTTCTCCCCGGGTAATTCCGAGGGTAACCGCCGGTATCTTGCGAGAAAGAAAAATTGAAAGTTCGGATTCACTGGGCTCGCTTATCGGTGTTAACTCAAGTTTTTTCATAACATCTACCGCACTTTTCACCAGGGGATGATTAAATTTTATTCTTGCTGCATGAATATTGCTTAACGTTTTTAGCTTCAGCTCAACCTCATGTTCGTGACTGACACCTTCTACAATATCTTTAATGTTGTTGAAAATCGATTTTACCATTTTGTCGGAGTTGCTTTGGATCTCAAAGCCGAGTTTTGCATCATAAGCGATCATCCCATGCTTGAAGCCACCCGAAATTCTCCCGATAATTACCCTTGAGCGGGGTCTTTGAGGCAAGCGCAGCTTTAAAATCTGATTGATTACCTCATTTAATATCAGAATCGCATTGGGTTTGAATTTGTGCTCCCATCCATTGGTTATAGAAATGTTGCAGTCGACTTCACATCGAGTCATGCCATCAGCGTAATAGTTAAGTCTTCCTAGGTCATAACTCTCAATGCACACAGCACCTCTTATGGGAGTGCTCCATGTCTTTAAAAGGTGCCTGATACCTCTAAGGTTGCCCCTGCCTAAAGATTGTATAACACCTGCCAGAACGATGTCGGATTCAAAACTCAAGTTTAATTTTCGAAAAATTTCCGGCAATGAGACCAGGACCCCGACACCGATGGAATTTTCAGTGACCCCCGCGCCGGTTATTGAATTTTCCTTGATGGTATAATAATGGTCAATATCTGTTCCCCAAATAGTATCAAGGTGCGCAACCACAAAGATAGGCGGCCTTGTTTCGGATGTTCCCTTGACAATGCCGATGGGATTTCTGTAACCGTCGGTTGTGCATTCATCAACACGGAAATCCGCCAGTCTCTCCATAAAAACACTGGTGCGTCTTTTCTCTTTAAACGTAGGGGCAGGTATTTGACCGATCAATACGATATTGGTAATAATCGTCTCTTTTATGGATTTGATGGTATCGACAAATGCAGGAAGTTTATCGAGATAGCTATCCATGTTGACTCCATTGAAATATGTTGGACGGTTATACAACAATAAAGAATACACCAAAACATTTGAAAAGGTCAATATGTCTTTGTATTATAATACTGTTTAATCGCCTCGCATAATCCCGGTATGGTAAAAAATTCTGCAACAATGTGAATATCAAATCCCAGATTACGTGCGGTATCGGCGGTTATGGGGCCGATGCATGCAACAGCGACATCCTGCATCAGGCTTTTGAGATCTTCGGGTGGGAAAAGGGCATGAAAGTTTTTTACAGTCGATGAACTTGTAAAGGTAATCAGATCTATTGTTTTTTCTTTAAGCCGTTTTAGCAATAGATCCCCATTGTCCGGAACCGCTCGGGTACAGTATGCGGCGACTTCATCGACAACAGCTCCCATCCGGGTCAATTCTAAAGGAAGGATCGGCCTTGCCTCCTTTGCCCGGGGGAGCAGTATCTTTTTTCCGTTTAAATCTTTCCCGGCAAACGCCTTGATAATAGACTCAGCTCTGTAAGTTTCAGGAACAATATCGCTTTGTAACCCAAAATCCAAAAGTCTTTTTGCCGTTGCGGGACCGATAACGGCAGTATGTACATTAAGAAACGCGCGAACGTCCTTGTTTTTTGCAAAAAGCCGGTTAAAGAAAAAAGATACGCCGTTTACACTGGTAAATATCAGCCATTCATAGGTCGAAAGGTTTTGGATGGCCGTGTCCAGCGGCTGTACATCATCCGGAGGGGCTACTTTAATGGTCGGGCATTCCAGGCACTCTGCTCCGAGATCGGAAAGGCGCTGAACCAGTTCGCTTGCCTGTTCCCTGGCCCGGGTCACCACGATACGGCATCCCATCAGGGGACGGGTTTCAAACCATTTCAGCATTTCTCTTAATTTTACAACATGGCCCACAACAATAACGGCAGGGGGTTTGAAACCGGCATCTTTGGCACGCTCTGAGATTGTATCGAGTGTTCCCGTAACAGTGGTCTGCCTGGGCGTAGTTCCCCATCGAATAAGCGCAACTGGTGTATCCGGGTTCATCCCATGGTGAATAAGCCGGTTTGTTATATACGGCAGGTTTTTAACTCCCATCAGGAATACAAGGGTACCGATTCCTTTGGCAAGCGCTGCCCAGTCAATACTCGATTCTTCTTTTAAAGGATCTTCATGTCCGGTAACAAAGGCGAGAGTGGATGTGAATTTTCTGTGAGTCAGCGGGATTCCCGCATACGCAGGGGCTGCAATGGCCGAAGTTACGCCGGGCACAATTTCAAAAGGGATTTCATTCCTGACAAGTATCTCTGCTTCTTCTCCGCCACGGCCGAATATAAAGGGGTCGCCTCCCTTAAGCCGGGTAACCGTTAAACCTTTTTGAGCTTTTTCTGCTATCAGCGAATTGATTTCATCCTGGGAAAGTGTGTGATCGCCTCCTTTTTTCCCGACATAGAGGATTTCAGTATGTTTTTGGGCGTGTTTCAACAGGATCGGTGATGCAAGATAATCATATATTAACACATCGGCTTTTTTAATACATTCAAGTCCTTTTACAGTAATCAATCCGGGATCGCCGGGTCCTGCGCCTACAAGATAAACTTTACCCTTCATTAATCTCATTCTGTTTGTTTTTAGTACCTTAATTGTAAAATTTGTGTATTTTGTGACAAAACTTTTTTCTTCTCGCCACAAAGGCACCAAGACACTAAGAAAGAATAGCAAAATAAAATCCTTCGTGTCTTTGTGTTTTTGTGGCAAACATCTTTTGGTTCTGGCCCGTCCGCTTTACTCCGTTCGGCAGGAGGGCGGGCTTGTTCAGGTTAGGTTTTCCATTATGGTTTTTGCCCCCATTTCAATGAGGCGATCAGCAAGTTTTATACCTATGATTTCTGATGAATCTTTGTGACCCGAGAGGGTTTCCCTAATGACGGTCGTCCCGTCCACGGTTGCAACAAGCCCGCAAAGTGTGAACCTGTTTTTTTCGATTTTTCCGTGGGCTGCAATCGGGACCTGGCAGCCTCCTTCCAGGCGGTTTAAAAAAGCCCGCTCACCCATGACCACGGTTCTTGTTTCATGATGCTCAAGCAGAGTAATTATCGATTCGACTTCAGGATCATTTCCCCTGATTTCAATACATAGGGCGCCTTGACCCACTGCCGGCAGCATGACCTTTTCATCCAGACATTCGGTTATTCTGTGTTCAAGACCCAGGCGCTTTACGCCGGCGGCCGCCAGAATTATGGCATCAAGATTTTCAGATTCGAGCTTGTTAAGACGCGTATCAAGATTTCCTCTTAAGGGCAATATAACCAGATCAGGCCGGACATGGAGAAGCTGAGCGGTACGTCGAAGACTGCTTGTACCGATCCTGGCGTTCTGCCCAAGTTGGGAAAGGAGCAGTCTTTTTCTTGAGATTAGAACATCTTGCGGGGTTTCTCGCTGAGGAATCGCTCCGATGCACAGACCGTCCGGTATCTCAGCCGGCATATCCTTCATGCTGTGTACGGCAAGGTCTATATGGCCGTTCAACAGCTCCTCCTCTATCTCTTTTACAAAAAGCCCTTTGCCACCAACCTTGGCAAGGGCCACATCAAGAATTTTATCACCTTTAGTCTTTATGGGTACAAGTTCAACAGAAAGGGATGGATGCCTGGCAGTTAAAGCTGATTTAACCCAGTTCGCCTGCCAGAGTGCAAGTTTACTGCCCCGGGTTCCGATTTTAATTATTTTTTCCATTATTGACTGCAGGTCGTACAACTGGTGGCGGTACACCCACTGCATGCTGATTCCGAGGCAGCAGACTTGACCGTTCGGCCATGGCTTCCCTTACTGAAAAAGCTGCATGAAGAAATGAGTTTCTTAACTTTTTTGCTATTGCATGAAGGGCACTCCGGCTGCTCATTTCCCAAAATCAGACATTCAAAATTTTTTTCGCACACTTCACAGTGATATTCATAAATTGGCATTATAAACTACTCCTTGTTCGGATTGAGATTTTTTGTAACTGTTCACGTATTTTTTAAAATCATAAATTCCAAGCCCCAAAGATCATTTAAATCACAAATCTCAAGCATCAAATTACAAATAAATCTCAAATTTCAAGCACCAAATCTCAAACAAATCTCAAACTCCAAATTCCAAACCGGCTCCCTCCGGGCCGTAGGCCCTATGGGCCGGAGGCAAAGCGATTGTTTTTTTGTTTGGGATTTTGAATTTCGGTCATTGAAATTTATTTGTTATTTGTCATTTGTTATTTGGAATTTCCACTAACTCAATTATTCCGTGAACGGATACGATATTTTTCACTTACCGACTGAAAAGGTTACGAATCAATTTAATCATCAATATTATTTAATCAACCCGGCATTCAAGTTCTGAAGTTCTGAACCCTGATCTAATAATCAATTGTTAATTATTAATTATTAACCGTTGTTTATTAACTATTATTTCCTGAACCTCTGAACCCGAAAACGGTCACTTGTTTTCTATCCTATTTCTTCTATAACCCCGGCAGCTATAAGCGGAAGCATAATTTCATGGTGGCCCGTAAGGTTAAACCCTTGCCCGCCCCTGGCAGTAGGCCGGTTCACGACATTTGTAACGGGACGGTAATGTTTGATGAAATCCATGTTAACCGAAGTGAAATTATCAAGAATATTTCCAAGATTTCGGGCAAGTGTTACCGCCTTTAAAAAAACCTCCGGCAATATGACCGCAGATCCCACATTCAGGTAGACCCCCCCTTCAAGTGTGGCGATTACCGATGCAAAGGTGCGAAAATCCCGATAGGTTGCCGCTCCTGTCATTTCCGGGTCAAACTCGGGATGTATATGAATCGTGTCTGTTCCGATTGCCACATGAACCGTTACAGGTATGCCAAGACGTACGCCGGCCGCAAAGATGCTTTGGTCCATAAAGGGCAGGTTTTTTTCGATGATGTTTCGTCCCACGGATTCTCCGAGTCCTGCAGACTTTTGTCCGGCTTGTTGAGTGGCATCACCGATAAAGGAATTCGTCTCATGGGCCATCCCAAAGCTGCCATTACAGATAGATGCTGCGACATCTTCCGACGTCTGACCGGCCATAGCAATTTCGAGATCGTGAATAATACCCGCTCCGTTCATTGCAACGGCCGTGATAATTCCTCGCTCCATAAGGTCTATAACAACAGGGTTTAGCCCAACTTTAATAACATGAGCCCCCATGGCCAGGACTATGGTTTTTTTATTTTTAAAGGCTGTTGCAATCGAAGATATGACGGTTTTGATATCTCTTCCGGCAAGGACGTCCGGGAGGCGATCAAAAAACTCCTTAAAATAAGAGCCCTTTTGCCAGGCCTTGGCAAAATCCGACGTGGTTACCCTGCTCTTTCGTTCCAAAAGCGAGTATGTTTTTACCCGGCTCAAATCAATTGGCTTAAATTTCTGCGACATAATTATGGGTTCCCGAATTTTTCCGGAAACAGTATCCGTTCCACAAGATCACATAAAATGTGTCCCAAAGTAATATGAGCTTCCTGAATCCTTGCGGTTATGTCTGATTTTACGGCAAAGACCAGATCGGCACATTGGGCCAGCTCTCCGCCGTGACCGGTCAGCCCAAGGGTAAACATGCCGATTTTACCGGCAGCATGAATTGCTTGGATTACATTTTTAGAGTTGCCGCTGGTACTGATACCTATGGCGATATCGTCCTTTTTACCCAGCGCGTTTATCTGTTTGGAAAATATTTCATCAAAATGATAGTCATTTCCAATACTTGTTATTATAGATGTGTCGGTAGTCAAAGCAATAGCCGCAAGCGGCGGCCGTTCGATCTGAAACCGGTTTACTAATTCGGCTGCAATATGCTGGGCATCTGCAGCACTCCCCCCGTTACCAAAAATCAGGATCTTGTGACCGGATGTTATGCAGGTAACAAGTATATCGGCCCCTCTTAGAATTAGAGGGATGTTGTTTTTTATGAACCGGTCTTTGACCTTTATACTATCTTGAAGTGTATCCAGGATAATGTCTTTCATAATTTATCCTACCGTTTCTATTCTGAATATGCAAGATACCCGGATCCTTTATTCTGAACCGTGACCCCGGTATCAAGCATTTTGCATTAATTTTTGGATCCTTTCTATCAATTCCTTGGCATCGTATCCCAGATCGTCTGCTTTTCGGAATTGTTCCAGTGCATCTTCAAGCTGATTTCTTTTAAGGTAAAGGTTGCCGAGCCTGTGCCTGAACAGCCCGTTCTCAGGTGCAATATCAATACTCTGTTGACAGAATATTGCGGTAATTTCAGGGTTTTCACCTTTAAGATCAAACAGATATCCAAGGGCAGAAAGAGATTCCGCGTCGTTCGGGTTCTGCCGGATGGCCTTTTTATACGCAGAAATCGCCTCATCTGTCAGGTTCATGGCAACACAGCACTCACCAAGGTAACGCAACGCAATTCCTGAGTCCGGATTAAGCCTTATCGCTTTTTCAAGATTTTTTTTCCCTTGTTCCTGCTTTCCCATTTCCAGGTAAAGTCTTCCGATTTGAAACGCAACTTCAAAAATATCTTCCTCTTTTCTGTCTGCATCAAGAAAGTATTCAAGGGCCTTATCCCGGTTATCCATTAACATGTTTACCAGTCCTACATTATACAAGGCCATGGCTTCTTCAGGATCGATCCGGATTGTTTCTTCAAATTCTTCCAGGGCTTTAACATAATCGCCCAAAACACCGTAACATACCCCAAGACTGTTATGGACATTCACATTTGATGAATCGAGCAAAAGTGCCGCCTTGAATTCCATGATAGCTCGGTCGATATCCCCTTTTTGATACAGGGTGTCTCCGCTTATGTTTAAGCTTACGGCATCAAATAAAACCATACTGTCAGGGCCGAAAAATGCAGCGTGGTCAAGGGCTTTACGGGCGTTATCAATGACCTGGTTCTTATTGAAGTTAAGAGTGGGAAAGGAGGCAATGCCGATGGAAACGGTTCCATTGTGAAGTTCTGCCAGGCGGCTTTTTATTTTATCGGCAAGTTCCGGGGATGAAGTTTGGTTGTTCCCCGGGAAAAAACATCCGAACATATCGTGATCAAGCTGTCCCCACATTCCATTTTCATTTTTGCATGTTTCGTCTATAGTTTTGACGATATTGACGAGAAGTTTACTGTCGAAATCACTTGATATGGATTTGCCTTTATGATCTGAATCGTCAATTCTAATCACCATGGCCTCAAACTTGTTTGAAGAATCGAGTCCGGCCATGGCATGATGAATAAAATCTTCCCCGACAAGAATGTTCGGAAACGTTTTTGATACTGTTCTCAAGTCAACCCGGGATGTTTCCACATCCTTATCATCCTTTGGCGTAGAATCTGATTTACAGAAAAGAAACTGCCGGCTGGAGCTGCGGTGGTGAAATAATTCCGGCTTTTTGTGTGTCATGATCAGACCTTTCTCAGCATGTTGTCGAATGCTTTTTTAATAATCGTAAGTTCATCATCCTGTATGGTTCTCAAATCCATAATAAAGCGATCTTCTTCTATTCTCCCTATTATGGGAATTTCGTTGCAGCGCATCTTTTTTTCCACGGTATTGGCAGAAATTCCTTGAACCTTGACTCCCACACCTTTACTGGGAAGTTTTAGAAGCGGAAACGCGCCGCCGCCCGGCCTGGAAAAAAGGTCGATAAGGTGTACGGACATGCGGGAATCACCCGTATTTTCAAGTAACTTAGCAAGTTCTTTTGCTCTTGTTTCAGTATGACCGAAAGGAAGGGTTATCATACGTAACGTAGGAATGGAATCTATTGCCCTGTCTATATTTCTGTAATGTCGCAGAGTACTTTCAAGTGCAGCTAATGTCAGCTTGTCTATGCGAAGCGCCCGGGTAATGGGATTTTTCTTGATTTTGTCAATCGAATCATTTTTCCCGACGATAATACCGGCCTGGGGGCCTCCAAGGAGCTTATCTCCACTGAAAGTGACAACATGCACTCCGGCCGCCACTGATTCCTGGACAGTCGGCTCCTTTAACAGGCCGTATTTTGAAAAATCGACAAAAGTGCCACTGCCGAGATCTTCCATCACCGGAATCTGATATTTTGAACCCAAGTCGACCAGTTCCTCCAGCGAGACCTCAGCCGTAAAACCGACGATACCGTAATTGCTTTTATGGACCTTTAATAAAAGGCCCGTATCATGCTCGATGGCCTTTTCGTAGTCGTGAAAGTGGGTACGGTTTGTAGTCCCCACCTCCTTTAAGATAGCACCGCTTTTTGCCATCACATCGGGGATTCTGAATGACCCGCCGATTTCCACAAGTTCTCCCCGTGATACAATAACCTTTTTGTCCTTGGATAGGGTTTCTAAACAGAGGAACACGGCTCCTGCATTGTTATTAACCACCATGGCCGCTTCAGCACCGCTTATTTCACATAAGATATCTTCAACAATGCTGTATCTGGACCCGCGCATACCTTTTGACAGATCGAATTCCAAATTGGAATATCTGCTTGCAATAGTCAAAAGATTTTCCACAGCATCTTTAGCAAGCAATGACCGGCCAAGGTTGGTATGGACAACAACACCGGTGGCATTGACAATACGTTTTAGATTGGACGCCATCGTTTTTTTAACACTATTTTTAATCTCTTCAAGGATAACGGAATCTGACAGTTTTGTTTCCGTTATACTCTGTTGGTCATCTATAATAATAGTCCGGAGTCTCTCAACCACAGAGCGAGTCGTGCGTAC
>JAYEFV010000297.1:0-2882 GCA_034658755.1 Thermodesulfobacteriota bacterium
ATCAATGGCTAACAATTAACAATTAATTATTGATTATTAGATAAGGGTTAAAAGGGAAATCGGACTATACCATTTATCATCTTATCATCAAAAAAGACGACGGGTGGAAAAAGAATTCAAAATATTAGTAGCTGACCGTAATCAGAATGTCCGTGAATTTATAAAGCGTGAATTGATGGCAGAAGGCTACAGGGTTGGGCTGGCAAAAAACGTTCAGGAAGTTCTTAAGAAGGTACATCAGACCGAAGCCCTTGATCTTTTGATCCTGGACCCGGACCTGCCCGGTACCGACAAATTGTCATTATTAAAGGAGCTTCAGGATCGGATTCCGGCTCTGCCGGTGGTTGTGCACAGCTATCTTACAGATTATACCGACCACACGAATATATTTAGTGAACTCGCTTTTGTGGAAAAGAGTGGCAGCAGTATAGAAGGTCTTAAAAAAATGGTCTATGAAATCCTGCGAAAACGCAAAACAACTTAAAAAATCAGTTTACTCAGATACCCATAAGTGATATCGAATGCAATTTGATATCATTTATGTGTTTTTTAGACTTAATTACTTTACTTATAACTGTCTCGTAAAAAGTCGTCATCCCGGCGAAAGCCGGGGTCCAGGTCAGTTATAAGTTTATGAAAACACTGGATTCCGGCTTTCGCCGGAATGACAAAAAGTGATGTTTTTTGAATTTTTACGAAGCCATCACTTATAGAGGAACTTTGATATGAATCCGGGTAGCCATAAAAAGGACCCATACTATAAATCATTGACCAGAAAGATGATTTTGACGGTCATCATTGTATCGTTTACTCCCATGATCCTGGTCAGCGGCGCAATTCTTTACCAGTTCCACGTTTCTTATCATGAAAAAGTTGCGGCCCATTTAGAAGAACTGGTGCAAAAGCATAAACAGAATATTGACTATTTTTTAGATGAAAAACTGGGCGACATCCGTTTTGTGGCACAATGCCCTCAATGTGAAAATCTGAATCAAGAATCTTTCTTGGAGCAACAACTTGCAACCTTACAGCAGGAACTGGACCCGGTTTTTGTAGATCTTGGTCTGGTTAATGCCAAAGGGCGCCAAATTGCATATGCCGGCCCCTTTAAATTGGGAGAAGCCCAGTACTCGGAAGCAGAATGGTTTAAAAAGGCCATCCAAAGCCAATATTTTATCAGCGACGTTTTCCTGGGCCTTCGGGGCCTCCCTCACTTTATCGTTGCGGTACGAAAAAGATTCAATGGAAAGACCTGGATATTGAGAGCAACCATCGACTTTATGGCCTTTAACAACCTGGTGGAAAACGTTCGTATCGGCAAGACCGGATTTGCCTTTATACTCAACAGACAAGGAGAATTCCAGACCAGGCTATCCCGTGACGTTATGCCCTCCAAAAGCACGTATATGGAGTTATTGAAAAACGGCGGCAAGGGCCAGGAAAAAATTTATATTGTTGAAGCGGTTGATGATTATGGCAAGAAAAATATTTACACCTCGGCTTTTCTAAAAAATGGCGACTGGATGCTTGTATGTCAGCAAAATAAATCAGATGCATATTCGGACCTGTACCGCGCTAAAAAGATTGCCGGTTTAATTTTTCTTTTAGGTGGCTTAGGGATTATCACCATGGCGTTTTTATTATCCCGGAGGATGGTAAGCCATATTGCACTGGCAGATCGTGAAAAGGATATGATGAACCAGCAGGTGATCGAAACCGGAAAACTGGCAACCGTTGGTGAACTGGCGGCCGGTATTGCCCACGAAATCAATAATCCGGTTGCCATTATGGTTGAAGAAGCCGGCTGGATGGAGGATTTGCTGGAAGATGAAGAATTTAAGGAAAGTGAAAATTTAGATGAATTCGAAAGAGCATTAAAGCAGATTAACACCCAGGGAAAACGGTGCAAGGAAATTACCCATAAGTTACTCAGTTTTGCCAGAAAAACAGATTCAAGGATTCAGGTTGTCCTGATGAACGACCTGGTCAATGATGCAATCGGGCTTGCCGAACAAAGTGCCAGGTACAGTAAAATTGTGATCAATAAAAATCTTGAAGAGAACCTGCCTTTCATCCAGGCCTCTCAGACAGAGATTCAGCAAGTCTTTTTGAATCTTATTAATAATGCGGTTGATGCCATGGACAAAAAAAACGGCGGCGTTATAGACATAACCAGCCGTTTGGATGGCAATACCATTGTTGTCGATTTTGCGGATAATGGCCCGGGTATTCCCCGGGATAACCTTGCCAGAATATTCGATCCCTTTTTTACAACCAAACAGGTGGGCAAAGGGACCGGATTAGGGCTGTCTATCTGTTATGGCATTATCAAAAAAATGGGTGGGGAGATTAATGTGAAAAGTGTTGTCGACAAGGGGACCACATTCAGTATTCGCATCCCCGTCCCAAAAGAGCTGCTGGAGGAAACGTCAACTGTTTGATTTGAAAATGGATAACTTCGCAATCTTTTTTGGTGAGGGGGAAATTTAATGCATTCGTAAAAAGTCGTCACTCCGGTGAAAACCGGAGTCCAGATGGTCTGTAACTGCTTGAAAAGGCTGGATTCCGGCTTTCGCCGGAATGACGGAAAACGGTATTTTGGGACTTTTTACGAAACCGTCAAATTTATTACATTGGTTATTCCCACGCAGGCGGGAATCCGGAGCAAATTTAGAACTAACGACCGGATAAGGTAAAGGAGAACCGAATATGGCTATTGTAAAAGTGCTTTTAGTGGATGACGAAACTCCATTTGTGGAGACCATGACCAAGCGTTTGACTAAAAGAGACCTTGATATTACGCCGGCTTTTAGCGGAAATGAAGCTCTGAAACGGTTAAAAGAAAATGACAAAATCGAAGTGGTTATACTCGATGTCAAGAT
>JAYEFV010000298.1:0-2859 GCA_034658755.1 Thermodesulfobacteriota bacterium
CCTTCGGATGATAATTATTAAATTACAAATGTTTGTGTCTTTTTACTGTCAATCTTCCTTTGTCTGCTGTATGAAAATCTCTTCAAATTTTTTTTGAAAGAATCTTCATATTGAATGGTTTCTGGATAAAACCATTACAACCAAGATCCAATATTTCGGTGGTTTTTCCGTTGATGCCGTATCCGCTTGAAAGGAGAACCTTGATATCAGGATTTATCTCTTTTAACTTGCCATAGGTTTCTCCACCGTCCATGACCTCGAAAGCTGTCTTTTGCACTAAAAATTGTGCATCTATGCACTGTATTTTGGGCAATGTCATCCCCCCCATACGATGTCACAACTCAGTTATTCAATGGCGATATTTGGAAATTCTTATCAAAACGAACTGCCATCCCCTGATCGTTTGTTCGAATTACCAATCCTGAAACATCGACACGCGATCTTTTACTTCCAAACTTCTTAAACTTGTCTAAAGGGAGTATCAGCTCCATTTTCATATCAGTTCCCAGCGACAATGGATTATATGTTTTGAAAAACGCACCTCCAGCACAGATATTGCTGATCATAACTTCAAAGGCTCGCTGGTTTTCGTTTTCATCCATCATAGAAATCAATGCCGGGAGTTTTAGAGGGAATCTTTCCATTTTGCGTTTTTCAGTAAAGTTCATAGCAATACCCTAATTGTGAAATTTTGTGCCATTATTAACAGTTCCAAAAAAAATGGAAGACAAGACCTTCCTGTTTAATAACAAAAAGTTCTGCAATATATGTACCAGAAGTTGTTTTTTGCATCTTTTTTAAAACAAACGAGAGAAAAATGAATAAACGGGGATTATTGAGACCAAACAAAGGGGCTGCGTCAATAAAAATATTAATTTTTATCGGCAACTACGGCTTTGTTCTTGATGCCTTGAATCTGGGGTATCCTCGACTTTTGCTCAGTTAGGGTAAAAAAAACTCGGAAACGTCAGGTGTGTTTTTTTCTTCCGGATAGTGCATAAGGTGCCAGGGCAAACGCATTTGAATCCCAATACAGGGAGAACGCTCCACGACACTACGCTGCACCGAAATCAAATGCGTTTACCCTGAATAAGGTGCAAAAAGTTATCGACAAAAAGACTTTATTGATATAAAGAGAAGGTTTTATTTTAATAGTAAAATTTTCGTAACAAGGATGATAAACTCGTAAAAAGTCAAAATTGAGACGGCAAAGTAAAAAGTTCAAGTTCAAGGCGTCGCGAATTTCGTGGAATGAGGCGTACTTATGTACGCCGCAGTGAACACGAAATGAAGCGCAACGCAGAAATTGGACTTTTTACGAAGCCGTCAAGGATGATTTCATGAAAAGCGGTAACATCAATAATAGAATCGGCATAGCCTCTTTGCTTGAAAGCACAGAGATTAAAGACTATTTTAATACATTTTTAGTACTTATTGGCGGCGTTGAATTTGTAATATTCGTAGCCCATTTTATCGGCGCTATTGGTCCTGACAAAGAGCTATTTCTCTGGAAACAATACTTTTTCATATCTTTTATTGCTCCGATTGTGCTGATATTTGTCATCGGGCTTATCGTTATCGGGTTTAACTATTATGTATATGGAAAGCAAGAGTCGACGCTTTTTCATGAAAAAAGTCCTTTCGTTGGGACAAAAATGAAAAAATTCGGCCACAGTTTCAACTTCCTGCTTTCTGTAATCCATCAGGTGCCGATTCTTGTGGGTATGATTATTTTAGGGTTAGGATCCGTTGTTTTATACAAGTTTGATGTTGTCTTGCAGGTATTAGGGCAGGTTGGAGAGAAAACGGCATTTTATCTTCTGATAATTTTGTGTGCGTGTGTTGGCGGTGGATTAATTTATCTTCTGTTCTGCCTGTACTGGAAGTTTAAACTCCATAAATATCAAATCCAGCAGCAGTGGGAATACAAACAAAAAGTAATCGAAAAGTCCGGTCTTATTATTCTTGATAATAATACGGTTGTTAACGGAGAGGGAAAGCTTATTGCCCATGATGGGATGATTAAAAATGCTGTAGATGACGTGGTAAAAGAAAAAGCTTTAGTTCCCCTTGCAGAAAAGCTGTTGTTAAAGTAAGGGTAAGTGTAGATGGGTTAACTCTAACCCGAAAAAGCCGGAACCAAAAATATTTGCCACAAAGGCACTAAGACACAAAGGATATATTTATTATTCTTTCTTCGTGTCTTGGTGACTTAGTGGCAATGAAAAAAAGTTTTGCCGCAAAATTCACACTTAAGGTGCAAATTGCGAAATTCGGGTCAGCCACTCTGAATCATTCCGGCCAACGCCTCTAAGGCCATACCGTACCCCTTAACGCCAAACCCTGCAATCTGGGCGGTTGCAACATCTGATATCATTGACGTTTGTCTAAACGATTTCCTTTTGTAGATATTGGATATGTGTATCTCGATGACAGGAATATCGAGTAAAAGGAGTGCGTCTCGGATAGCGATACTTGTGTGCGTATAGGCAGCAGGGTTTATAATAATTCCTTTTTGCAGAGCCACGGCTTCCTGTATTTTATCAACAATGGCCCCTTCATGATTGGATTGAAAGGTTTCAACGGTAAGGCCCAGTTTTTCCCCAAGTTTTTCAAGGTCGGAGTTAATTTCATCCAGTGTTGTATTGCCGTATAGTTCAGGCTCTCTTTTCCCAAGCATATTCAGATTTGGGCCGTGGATGACCAGGACTTTACTATTGTTTTTACTCTGCCTCATTTCATTGCCTGCCATTATTTTATTCGCTGATTAACTCTCTAAATCTGTCTATGGTTTTTTTATAGTCCGGGCTTTTAAAAATTGCCGATCCGGCAACAAAAACATCAACTCCGGCATCCGAA
>JAYEFV010000299.1:0-11349 GCA_034658755.1 Thermodesulfobacteriota bacterium
TGACCTCGCAAAAATTTGCCCTGGGACCGTATAATATGGAGGCCAAGGTTACCGGTCCAACGGATATGTTAGCTCTGGAGAAACTGGACTTACGGATCGGAACCGAAGACCTCGCCCTAATAAGGCTTAACGGCACTATTAAGGATCTACTAAAGTTAGACGGCGTCAATCTCAATTTCGGGGTTCGGGGTAAAGATTTGGTAAATCTGAAAAAGCTCAGTGGTCAGCCACTGCCGGTTCGGGGAGCCTTCAGCGCTTCCGGCCAAGTAATTGTTCCGGCTCACAACAACTACAAGATTCCCAACTTGAAGATCACTGTCGGGAAAAACCATATCGCTGGGTCGCTGGATTTGAACCGGAGGGGCCAGCGACCGCGGCTGAGCGCTGTATTATCGTCCCAGAACTTTGACCTGGCGAGTATATTGACCCCGGATATTGCAAAACTGAACTGGGCAAAAGCACTGGCGGATTTGAAAACGCTCAAGCTATCAGCCATGCTTGCCGGTTTTTCCAAAGAAATCACCGTGGAGGATGTGCATTTCCAGGCCGGAACCCAGAAGCTGGCCGAAATTACGCTAAAAGGTTCCATTAAAGATCTATCGTCCCAGCGCGGATTCAATCTTAATTTTGCGGTCATGGGTAAAAATGTCGCCAATCTGGAAAAATTCATTGGCCGACCACTGCCTATTGAAGGTGCGTTTGCCGTATCCGGCCAGATAACCGATCCCGCAGTCAAAAACTACAAAGTGAGCGACCTCAAACTCATTTTAGGAGATAACAATATCGCCGGGTGGTTGAATTTGAATCTATCCGATCAACGAACACAGTTAGCAATGGAACTGTCGACACAGCGATTTAACCTGCAGCCGCTATCCATTCCTGCAATAGAGCCGCTGACCCGGATGCCGGATTGGGGACCGCTCAAGCTAACGGTCAAGCTTGCCGGATCCGGCGATAAATTCACCGTCGAAAACCTGGATTTGAATCTTGGCAGCAAGGAACTGGTCGAATTAATGATCAAGGGGACTATCAAAGATCTGTTGGTTTGGCAGGGAGTTAAGCTTGAGTTTGCAGTTCGGGGCAAAAATCTGGCCAATCTGAAGAAAATAGGCGGTCCCGCACTCCCCTTTCAGGTGCCCTTCAATATCTCCGGCGAGTTTGTTGACCCAACTCCTAGAATTTACAAAATTCAGGCCCTTAAAGTCGTCATGGGGGATAGCGATGCCAATGGTTCGGTGGAGTTGAATTTAGCTGAGCAACGACCGAAACTAACGGCCGCTCTGTGGTCTCAAAAAATGGACCTGTGGCCACTTTTAGTGAAGGCCGAAGAAAAAGGTATCGCAAAGGGTCCGCCGGCAAAGCCTGACGAAAAAAAAGACAAGGTTTTTTCCAGCAAACCCTGGCCCCTGGACGGGCTAAACCTAATTGACGCCGACATCAAGATTCGAGACAAGAAGGTCCTGCTGCCAGGGGTGGCGCTTGATGACATGACGGTCGACATTTTGCTCAAAAACGGGAACCTTACATTAGAGCCCATTAAATTTATGATTGGCGGCGGTTCGGCAAACGGCCGGTTCAATTTGCGTTCGCAAGATAAACCCTCATACCTGGACATGGAGCTGAAGATCGAGCAACTCGACCTCGGCCCAATGCTCGACAAACTGGGATACCAACGAGCCCTGAAGGGGACCTTGGATGCTGATGTCACCCTTGCCGGCAGCGGAAATTCGTTAGCTGACTTGATGGCAGATCTCAATGGTAGGCTCTCTCTAATAATGATGGACGGTCAGGTGGCCAGCAAGTATTTTAATCTACTCCAGCGAGTCCTGGGTACCGATGTTTTACGGCTGATCAATCCATTCAAGAAGAAAGAGACACAAACCAAGGTGAATTGCTTCATAAACGGTATCGATATCAAAGATGGCATTGCGGAGTGTAAATTATTGCTCGACACCGACCAAACCAGCATCTTCGGTGCCGGTAACGTCGATCTGAGGACAGAAAAGCTGGATCTGGGGATCAAGCCGGTGCCGAAAAAAGGATATGGTCAAGATAGCGTGGCCAAGGTCAGCTTTAGCTTTAAGGAGTTGTCCCAACCGTTTGAGCTGGGCGGCACACTGGCACATCCTTCTCTTGCCCTGGATCCAACCCGGACTTTTTTCACGCTCGGCAAGGCGCTCGGCGCGGTGGCACTGGGTCCCTTTGGTATCGCGGCCTTCTTTTCAGATGTTTCCCTGGGGAAAAAGGATCCTTGCCTTGAAGCGCTCAAGGCGTCAGAAAAAAAGGAGGAAGAGGAAACGGATAAGGAGCCCGATGACAGCAAGACCGGAACAGACAAGGAAAAGGATAAAGAGTCGGATGGTTTTTTCAGAAAGCTGTTTCGCAGAAAAAAGTAAAAATCCTGGCCCAGCCTCCGGCCCATAGGGCCCACGGCCCGGAGGGAGGACCAGGTTTTCAATGTAAAAATGTGAAGTTGTTTTTGCGCGAGCCCTAAGACCGTATTTTAACGAGTATCCAGAAACCAGGAACGAGCATCGTGATATTTTATTTACACAATGTTTTTGTTCAAAAAAATGGCGCTATTTTTAACTAAATATCGAGGTCTGAAATAAGGCATTCAACCGGATAATTTTTGGGCACTCTATCTGTCTCCATCAAAAAAACCACCCAGCGATCCCAGGATGGAACCTTCTCCCTTGCCACCGCCCCTTTCCGGAGAAGCTTGCAGCATCCTCCCTGCCAGACGTGAAAACGGTAATGATTGCAGCCATATTTTTCCCGGACCATTAAGGGTTGCAAAAAAGAGGCCTTCACCGCCGAACAGCGCCGTTTTGATGTTACCCGCCTGCTGAATTTCAAACTGAACACTATTCTCCATGGCAACGATGCATCCGGTATCCACATGAAGCACTTCACCGGGCTGAAGTTCCCGATCCACCACGGTCCCTCCGGCGTGAACAAATACCAGGCCGTCGCCCTCGAGTTTCTGCATAATGAACCCTTCACCGCCGAACAGCCCGGTCAGAATTTTGCGTTGCAGATGAATTCCGATGGAAACTCCTTTGGCGGCACATAAAAAGCTGTCTTTCTGGCAAATCAGGCAGCCTCCCACGCTGGTTAACGGCACCGGAATGATGTTGCCGGGATAGGGAGCGCCGAAGGCCACATGGGCTTTTCCCTGCCCGTTATGGGTAAAAACCGTCATAAACAGACTTTCACCGGTTAGCAGCCGCTTCCCGGCCCCCAGCAATTTGTCCATAAATCCCCCGCCTTGGCTTGCGGCGGAAGAATCGCCGAATACCGTTTCCATGGCAATGGAGCTGTCCTTATACATCATGGCGCCCGCCTCAGCTACTGCACTCTCACCCGGATCGAGTTCCACTTCAACAAACTGCATCTCCGAACCTATAATTTTAAAATCAATTTCATCTGCTCTACTTGTCGCAGAAGGCGGAGGGCCGGGGACCTCACGGGCGGACGAGCTCAATTCGTCAATCTGGGAGATGGGCAGCCATTCCGCAAATCCCTCACGCCAGACATGTCCGTTCGGATTTTTTTGAGCATGGGCAATCGCCTGTTCTTTGTCAAACGGGCCGATTTGGTTTCCGTCATAACTTAAATACCACTGTGCCATGATATATCCTCCTTTTTGTTACCTAAAAATATTCGTCATTCGCCACTCTTCCCTGAACCCTGAACCATTGAACCCGCTAACGGTTACGTTTTTTCAATCCCAAGTTTCCGGTGAATGTCGTTAATGTCCGATTCATCCAGGCCCAGTCGTTGGGCCAGGGTATTTATATAAGTCCGTTCAGCATCTGTATTGATTCACTCGTATTTAATATGCAATTCCTTTTCTATCCTCTTTCTTAGATAAACAGAAAGCAGCATTCCCAGAATCGCCAGGCATTCCGCATCCAAATACTTTTCTGCTCGCCTTTCAAAAAGTATGGAACAATGCGCAGGAAATTCATCATCCTTATCGTTATACAGCAGAAGAAGCGGAACCTTTGGAAGGGGATTAAATTGCACGGAGAGTTCATACGAAAGTTTGATAACGGGTTGATATCCTTCAAGCATATCACATGACGCTTTAAGCTCACCGAGTCTTCCTGAAAAATGGTTGGCCACCGGTTGTTCCACGGCATTTAAAAAAAAACTGGTCAATGGACCGGAGTCCTTAAAATCTCTGTAGGATACCCACTGGTCTGCAATTGGATTTGTTTTCGGGTAAAGAAGAAGATATTTGCATAGAACAACGCTTATTTCTAAAGGCGGCTGCTTCCCTGATGGGTCAATCACACCTTTTGCAGAAACCCGGTACGGTTTTCCGAAAAAAGGAACCATAACTTCATCTTTTTCAACCGCTACCCCGAGTATGTTTTCTAAATATTTAAAATCTATTTGGCCTAGCTGGCCCAGGTAGTTTTTTAACGTTTCTTCAAACACCGCTGATTTTGCGATCATGTTTTTCTCCTTTCACATTTGAACTGAATACTAACCCATAAAAAAATTGGCAAGCTTTTTTGGCCTGACCCATAGGGTATGGTTTGACTAAACTGCAAAGTTATGGAATATGATTTAACCAGGACAAGCAGAAACCAAACAGGATATATTTAAAATTTCACTACCTGTGGCATTTAACAAGATGATACCGGATTCTTGATGCTTGATAAAATAAGGATAACTTTCTTTTTAAGGTTCAGCATCCAGAGACCAGTATCAAAACTCTTATCCGTAAAGACAACACATCGTGCTATAATTTTTTTACCGCAAAAAATTCACAATTTATAAATAAGGGACTAATAACAGAGGAAACACATGAAAACAAGCCATCAGATAATATTTAATAATTCAAATAAAATGAAGACCATCCCTTCCGAGAGTATTGCCTTAATGGTTACCTCACCCCCATATCCGATGATTGAAATGTGGGATCAGATGTTCGCTGACCAAAATCCGAAAATCGGCAAAGCATTGGAAAAGAGACAGGGCACAATCGCTTTCGAACTCATGCACAAGGTTCTGGATTCCGTATGGGATGAAGTTTACCGGGTTCTGATAAAAGGCGGCATCGCCTGCATAAACATCGGGGATGCCACCCGGACCATAAACGAAAATTTTTCTCTTTATCAAAATCATACAAGAATTATGTGGTATCTTCTCACTCTCGGCTTTAACGCGTTGCCTGCCATTTTATGGAGAAAACAGACAAACGCTCCCAACAAGTTTATGGGGTCCGGCATGCTTCCTCCCGGTGCATATGTTACCCTGGAACACGAATATATTCTTATTGTTCGAAAAGGTGAAAAGAGAGAATTTAACACATCCAAAGATAAAGAGAACAGACGTGAAAGCGCTTTTTTCTGGGAAGAAAGGAATGTATGGTATTCGGACATCTGGATGGATTTGAAAGGGGCTTCACAAAATCTCTTTGATGCTAAAATCAGGAATAGAAGCGCTGCTTTTCGTTTTGATGTGCCGTATCGTTTAATAAATATGTTTTCTGTAAAAGGTGATATGGTATTGGATCCATTTTTCGGAATCGGTACGACAATGTATGCTGCCATGGCTGCCGGCAGAAACAGTGTGGGATTTGAGCTGGATCAAAATTTTAAAGACGCGATACTTTCCAGAATGAATACGATTGTAGATTATTCCAATGAGTGTATCAGCGCCAGATTAAAAAATCATTTAAATTTCGTGCAAGAACGACACAAGAGCAAAGGAGGGTTCAAGCATCTGAATAAGCACTATGAATTCCCGGTAATTACCCGTCAGGAAACAGAACTCCTTATAAACCGGTTAGAAGGTATTAAAGAAACAAACAATAATAATTTTCAAGTGATGTATTCAGAGGAACCTCAACAGGAATTTTGTGGAGATTGGAAAGGTTTTTTATCCACGGAGCCGGTGATATCCAAGCCTAAACATGTCAATCCAAATAAGCTGAAAAAACAGCGGGTTCAACTTACATTATTAGACTAATTGTTTCAAGTAAATATACACCCTTAATTAACCCATTAAACCTTCAGTTATGCTGATAGTCCCAGCTTTGCTATGCAGGTATGTGAGTATGCATTCACCACCCGCTTCGCTTGAGGCACAGAGGGCACAGAGGAGAGATTTTTTTCCTGATCGGGAGACGACGATCAGGAAAAATCCATGCTTTTTAAACAAATTTATAAAACGATATAGACTTTAAGCTCCAATAGCCGGTTAAGATTTTCCGCCGGAGGCGGATAGCGTTTTTATCCAATCGGCATCTCCCGATTGGGTAAAAGATATGTTTTTCTCTGCGTTCTCGGTGTCTCTGTGGTGAGACAATATTTTAATGCTATTTGAGACCATTTTAGGGTCACCATCAAGCCATCCTTTTTAGGGGTGGTTATTGACTGAGCCAAAACTAAATGAGTTGCTAAGCCTAATAGTTCACTCGGAAAAAGCTATGGTTCATCGCAGGAAATTCAAATTCTTCTCACATCGCAATATGGCCCACCCTTCGGGGTCCGGGAAACCCCATCATACAAAAAATGGGTTTCAAAATCTTTATCCCCATGAAAAACCGAGTTTCTTTGACTTTCTAAAATGGCGGTGGAGACGGCGCTCAAAATTTATTTTGCCCGGCCAAGACTATAATTTCACGCCGGCCCAAAACAATGCCGCTTTTCTTCAATCCAATCAAAAACTGAATACCCTGACCTGGATCGGCCATGCCACGGTTTTGCTTCAGATGGAAGGAAAAAATATTCTTACGGATCCACATTTTTCAACGTATGCATCTCCATTGCGATTGGCCGGTTTACAAAGGGTGGTACCGCCCGGGCTTTCCCTTGAGGAGCTACCAAAAATCGATATGGTCGTGATTTCCCATGACCACTATGACTCTTTGGACACACAAACCATAGAAAAACTCTATGACCTTGAACAGGGCAAGAAGACCACTTTTTTTGTTCCCCTGGGGTTAAAGCGTTGGTTTAAACGCCGGGGAATCAGCCGTGTGGTTGAGCTGGACTGGTGGGAAAGCCATGGTCAAGAAAAATTTAAGATCACGGCCGTTCCCGCTCAACACTGGAGCAAAAGAAGCCTGCTTTTTAAAAATAAAACACTATGGGCCGGCTGGGTTGTACAAACAAAAAATTTTAATTTCTTTTTTGCCGGAGATACCGGATACTCCCCGATCTTCAAGGAAATTGGCCGGAAATTAGGACCCTTTGATGTGTCAGCCATCCCCATAGGCGCTTATGAACCGAGATGGTTCATGCGACATCACCATGTTTCCCCTGAAGAAGCCCTTCAGATTCACCTGGATGTGGCGTCAAAAAAGTCCGTGGCCATTCATTGGGGCACTTTCGTTCTTACCGATGAGCCCCTTGATGAACCTCCTCAGAGGCTTAAAACGGCCCTAAAGAAAAAACAAATGCCGGACGACGTGTTTCTGGTTATAAAACATGGAGAAACCATTATTTTCTAAAATTTGAACTGGTTAACTTTGACGGCTTCGTAAAAAGTCCCAACACCGTCATGCCGGACTTGATCCGGCATCCAGAAGTAATTGAATTTACTGGATTCCGGCTTTCGCCGGAATGACGACAAAAGCGAATTCCTGACTTTTTACGAGACCGTCAACTTTGTTAGGAATAACATCTCAACAACTTACGTGTAATAGGTCAATTAAAATTCGAACAAAATTATGATGAGAGGGTAACACACTTCTCCGAGATTTTGGGGTTCAAGAACTGTTCAATCAGTTCCCATGCTTGCCGTTTTTGCTCCATACTCAGATGTTGTAATTTCCCAAGAGCATCTGAGAGATTTTTCTTCAGCGATCCAATATAGCGATATGATTCCATCAGTTCATGTGTCCATTCCTGGGCCTTTCTGATAGCAAGCGCTTTGACATTTCTGACTGTGATGGTCACAGCCTTTACAAGCATGCCTATGATATCATTGATCGATATGGGATCTTGTTTGTTATCTTTCTGACCCTGTAAATTTAGCATGTTATTATAGTTGTATCGCTCACGGCAATATTCCTTTTTAGCATCATCATCCCGTTTTTGCTGGATATTTTTTAGAATGCCGAAGAAATAGTGCAAATTTTTACGTTCGGATTTCCTATTGGTTGCTTTAAGAAATGCTGTTTCCGTTTCACCGATGGCTTCCAACTCATAGGCCTTGATGGTACGTTCAGCTCGTTTCAAGGCTTTAGAATCCACATCAAGTCCGTAATGGCGAATAACCCAATGGAGTCTATCCAGTTTAAGCTGATCTTCTTCACCAGCGGCTTTGCTTTTTTTATAGTCTCTAAGACGCTGTTGCTCAAGATTGCGTTGATCCTCAGAAATCGGTATTGTCATATGTTCAATAGGTGATGCCTTTCTACCATGCAAAGAAAGCCGATTGCGCATGTCAATATAAATTGACGCCAAGTTTTCCAAAACACTTTTGGCCAGAGCTTTTGGCGATGACATGTTCAGACAAATAGTACCTATTGCTTGTTTCATCTGGCTAAAGGCACCTTCGTCAGTTCCATTGCCTTTGGGGTTGGCTGGGCCTACCGCTATCAGTTCGATGCCATGATATTTAAGATAAGTCCTGGCATCTGTGCTTAGATTGGCGCTACCATGATCACACAGTATGCCGAGCGGAACCCCCCAATTTTTGCGATGAGCTTCCAATACATTGATTACTTCCTGTGATGTTTCTGTATCATCGATACTAAATGCCGTATGTGTAAAAGTACTTACATCCACTGCCAACTCCATATTGAATTTATAAGGATCATCGCCCAACCACACAATGAACTCGCTGCCGTCTAAGCTTAAAAGACCGTTTGGTATCCATTCGCACAGGCTCTGGTAAAACTTTGGCCGTTTCTTTCGCGTTTGAGCAGCGGCAAGATCATTGGCAATGAGTATCTCAGTGACTGTCTTAGCACTCAATACAATCTGATCTTCTTTGATAAGCGCTTTGGTAAACTGCTTAACCCGGATTCTTTTTCCTTGCTCTTTCATGTTTTTGGCTTTATCAATAATTCGTTTTACAACTTCTACATCGACCCTGCTCGCTTTCCCACGATTGTCAGGTACAATCAATGGATTCATTTTGTCATCAAAACCCCGGTTCCAATCACTCAAAGTGCTGATGGAAACATTGAGCAGCCAGGCTGTTTGTCGTACATGTCGATTCTCGATTCGATAAAAACTTATCGCTTTTTCTTTTTCCGCTTGATCATAGTGCTTTTTTTTTCGGCCAAAAGTTTATCTACACCATGAATCTCCCAGGCAAGTTTTCGCCCTTCATTTTCAAAACGCACATCATCAAAACGTTTTTTAAGCTCTTCATGTTCCACACGCATTTGTTCAAATTCCTGTTGAAGCTCTTGCTTTTTCGGACCAGAAGATTCCATGAATTTATTTGCACGTTGGTATCCGGTTTTGCGAGATATTCCCGCTGCCTGACAGATCGTCTTAATATCTACATCTTTGGGAAAATTACGCTCTTTAAGAATCTTACGTGCATGGATCACTGCAGCAACTTCATTGGCACTCAGCGGTTTCGACATTAATACCTCCTGACAACATGATCGGCTGGCCCAGAATATACAATGATATCTTTCTGTCCGGACTCAGCACCAAATTTATAATACTTCGCTCAATATCAGTAAAAGTATAACAAGAATGGTCGGTTACGTCGATAGATTTTTCCATGGCCGCAAGAACTTGCTTTGACTGACCGTGAAAACGTTCAGCCGGAACTAAAAGCCCACCTATCCCCTGATGGGTGCGTTTATAATTGTAATGCTCAACCCAATTACCAATTGCTGTTTCTGCCTTATGAAAATTTGCAAAATGCTGCTGATCAATCAGTTCCCTCTTAATCCGTTTATTACATGCTTCAACCTTGCCAAGTGTCTGCGGATGATGAGGCCTGGAGTGCGTATGGTCTATTTTGTACATTTCTAAAAACTTCTCAAACCGATTAATGCCGCGCCACGAATAAAAAACAAATCCCCGGTCAGTCAAAACCTCTTCCATTTTTCCATAACGGTTTATGGATTGATCAACCAGCTCAATTACCGAATCAATGGATGTTGATTCAAGTAGACTCCAGCCAAGAATAAAACGAGAAAAATCATCCAGCAGGAGGATCAGATAAATTTTGAGTTTATTAATAAAAAATTCCAGAATATCCATCTGGGCCAATTCCAATGGGCGGCTTGCTTCAAAACGCTTACTCTTTTCTTTCTTCAACTTTTTTCCTGATGCCTTATATCCATCAGCTTCCATGATTTTCCGAACAGAGCGTATTGAAATGGTGATTCCCTGGCGCCTAAGCTGATTTCTGACCTGACCGGGCCCGAAACCAGGATTGGCATGCCATGTTGTAAGAACTGCTTCTTCTTGTTCAGGAGCAATGTGCTTTATACCACGACCGGGAATAGCTGGTTTATATTCAAGAAATGCCTTCTCTCCCATGACCTTATGCTGATTTCGCCAATCATAAACGGTTGTGTAATGAATACCTGCAAGCTCCGCAGCTCCTCTAACTCCCAATTTCTCGGCACTCTTTAAAATTGCCAGCTTCTGCCGCTGATTAAATTGGTTTTTTGCCATAACACTTTCTCCTTTCATTTTTACCGGAAAAAGTGTTACCCTATTTTAATCGATTTTGTTCGGATTCTTAGTAACACAAACAATAAGGAAGTAATGTTTAAAGTTTTTCAACAACCTCGGGTCCTCTCTGGACACCGATCACCTTGCCCTGGACCAGGATCTGGTCAAAATTGTAATGAACCGGCCGGTAAGCAGGATTCTCGGGACGCAGTTCAATCTGTTTTCCCCTGAGAAAAAAGCGCTTGACCGTTGCTTCTTCCTGATTGATCAGTGCAACCACAATTTCACCATTCTCAGCAAACTGGCGCGGCTCGCAAATAACCAGGTCCCCATCTAAAATGGCGGCATCCTTCATGGAATTGCCCGTTACCTTGAGCGCAAACAGATTTGAACCCCGATATATGTCTGCATCAACCACAACGCTACCGCCCCATTCCTGCTGTGCGTACAAGGGTAATCCGGCGGTAATGTTCCCGACCACCGGCACCTCCCGCCATCGCATGATGCCAGCCGTTTCCCGAGCGCGATTGAGCAGGTGGATCGTGCGGCTATAACGCCCGTCACGCTTGAGAATTCCTTTTTTTTCAAGCAGTTTTACAAGCTGAGATATCGCCGCATGGCTCACGCCCATATCGGCCGCCGCCTGCCGCAAGCTGGGCGCTTTTCCGGTTCGGGTTATCTCACGTTCCAGGTAGCGGAAGAACCGTCGCTGTTTTTGTGTCAGTTCCGG
>JAYEFV010000300.1:0-2850 GCA_034658755.1 Thermodesulfobacteriota bacterium
TTTCTTATCTGTGAAATTGTGTATACTTTATTTAAATAAACGGAGCGGAGCGACTCCTTAACTTTAGGCACTTCAAACTTTAGTTCACTTTAGGCACTTTTCCGGTTTATCCGGGTTAGGTGAACTACCACCAAAAAAGAACGACCGGCCCAGGGAATCAAGCCGGTTATGGTACAAAAGCAATCGACAGGATTTGCAGAATATAGTATCCAAAAAAAAATATTTCAAGCCAATTTCCAGGCTGAACAGGGAAACGTCAGGTCATATTGAATTCGATTAAAAAAATCCACGTCCTCTGGGCCTGAATTTTTTACTAAAGAGGGCTTAAAATTTTCCCTCCTTTGCAAAGGTGGATTGAGGCCACCAGCTCATAGAGCCTATTGTTCGGTTAGGGGCTTTTTTAATATAACCCAGACTACTGATAACTTATTTCAATTCTTGACAACTATATTAAATTAAAGTATATTTTGCAACAAAAGATACCATATACTTTTTATTTTAAGGAAAATAGTCCTTATAATCTATGTTAAGCGGCGCTCCGCGCCGCTTAACCTCAATGGGGCTGACAGAACCGCCGCATAATACATGCCTCCGGCATGATTATACGGCGAACCTGCAGCTCATCTCGCGCCCGTTGGGCGTAAATCAAACTATTATACAATTGTAAATTGGTATGTATTTTAAGATAATAAACGAAATCAAGAATATAGAAACGATAGCCGTCGGTGGAAATATCCGAGATATCATGCGGCTTCGAAAACAGTATGGCGTTGGTCGTTGGCGTAAAATGAAGGGGGTTGCCAATGTTCGCCTTCAGACTGGTAGTATCCGTAATGCGGAATTACACTGGTATGAAGCCCACGGCATTGGCAGAAAGAAAATGAAAATTAAAAGGTTATTGGATTAAAACTATGGAACAAAATACCGAAAAACGTGTATTTATGCTTTGCATAGAAAATAAGGATTGTGAAGATTTGGAGCGGCGAAAGATATATCAGGTTTTGCCTGACAACGAGGCCTCGAAAGAAGGGTACGTGAGAGTCGTTGACGAGTCAGGCGAAGATTATCTTTATCCAGAATCCTATTTCATTTCCGTACAACTGCCCAGAGAGGCGCAAGAAGCCTTGCGCGTCGCAAGCTAAATAACTACGTTTCGCCCAACCTTTGGGTGGAGAGAGACTGGCATTTCGCTGATGTTCTATGCCAGCCCCTCACCCAAGTCGTTCGGCTGACAATTCCAAAAGATTTTTTTGGATGCAGAGATTGATAATGAAGACAACACAATATTTTGATTATACAAAGAAAAGGCCTGATCGAGCATGGATTAAACAAGAATGGATAGGATTCGTAATCAACAACCCTACAAAAATTGAAGTCCAATCAGATGGAAGGATTAAGAAGTGGGCAAAAATACCAGCGGAGGATAAGTATCTGAGGGTCATTTTATTAGAGGATGGAGAAACAGTACATAATGCCTTCTTCGATAGGTCTTTCAAGGAGGATTAGGAAATGAAGGTCAAATATTTTCCAGACACTGATACTGCTCTTGTAGAATTCACTGACAAAGAAGTCTATGAGACAAAAGAGATCAGTGAAAGTGTCTATGTAGACGTAGATCGAAATGGGAACCTGGTAAACATGACAATTGAGCATGCAAAAGCTAATGCGGGGTTGTGGGAATTTTCGTATCAAGAGATGGTTGCCCAGACGGCATAGCCTCTGCCGAACCAGGCACTGCACACGGACGGGGATTTCGCTGGTGCTCTATCCCTGCCGGTGAGCTCAGCGGTGACAAGTGAAGGAGGAAAACTATATGAAAAAAAAGACAAAATTTCCACCAGGATGGGATGAATCTCGCGTGAAACGAGTACTTCAACATTATGAATCCCAATCTGAATATGAAGCTTTTGCCGAGGATGAAGCAGCTTATGAAGATCCCAATCAGACCTTCATGGAGATCCCCAATGAATTGGTACTAGTAGTACGTGAACTTATAGCGAAAAAGACTGCATTAACATCAAATGTTTGAGCAGAACTAGTCGCTTCACCAGACCGCCTTTTCTTTGCTGCTTTCTTTTTGAGTTGTTTTTGGATCGGTTTGAATTGGTTCGAGAAGTTTCTGCGGTCTTAGCCGGCGGCTGGTGAGCCTTATACTTATGGGTAATTTCGATGAATGAACAACGATTGACTAATGTTTCTCTCAAGCTCCTTGGTGTTTACTGCGCTTTAAAGGCCGTTGAGCGCTTTCACGGGCTAGTTGTGGTAAGCATGACAACCGACTATTTCATGTGGTCTCACCTCGCAAGTCTTCTCATTTTTCTTTCATGCAGTTTTATACTAATCCGTTACTCCCAAGTTATAAGCACAAAATTTTTTCCTTTTGAAAAAAACAGTAATGAAGGTATGAAAGTATCGGAAGTAAATTGGCTTGATGTAGGTCTTTTTCTTATTGGTGCAGGGATACTGGTGTTATTAGTACCAAACAAAATTGGAATCATTGCGCATAATATTTTCATTCGTTCATTGGCTACAGCCCCTGACTACATTAAAAACTCGGCAAGAATCGATGTATGGATAGGGTGTTTTCAGACAGTTATTTATTTAGTACTTGGCTTTGTTCTTTTGTTTAAATCAAGGTCGGCGGCCCTTTTCTTTAAAAAAGAACCAATTTCCAGGCTGAACAGGGAAACGTCAAAATCAGATTGAATTCGATTAAAAAAATCGTATTCATTCATGGGGTATGAGCGGTCACATAACCCCTTGATTTAATGAGGAATTATGGCTATACATAACATATTGAAATAATTGAATAAAAAACTAGACTTTTCATTTCTAGTGTATTATGCTTCC
>JAYEFV010000301.1:0-2845 GCA_034658755.1 Thermodesulfobacteriota bacterium
TTTATGCGTTTTGCTCATTAGCTCAAACCGGTTTAATCCCGGTTAAATACAGAGTTTGGGGCTTCGCCCTGCGGGCTACGACCCCACAAGCAAGGGTTCAAAGATTAATCATGTTTATTGGTTTGATCCCTATGAAATACGCTACTCTGTCACTGCGGTCCCGGTGAAACAAAAGAAAACAAATGGTTTCACTGGATAAAAATTTCACGGGCTAAAGGTTTGTTGGCCCCGATTAATTTCGCCCCGGTTAAATGAAAAGGACAAATGAGCTAAAATGCCTAAAGTTTACCCCGTTAAATTTGTGTTAACAACAACGTAGTGCATTTATCTGGGGTGATCTAAAGTTTATCCTGTGGAGTTTGCGACAGCAACAGTATAACGCACTTCACTGGGATGCCTAAAGTATAAAGAATATATTAGGGGAGTTGATGCAGAACGTGTACAACTTATTGGTGCGTCCCGGTGAAATCCCCTTCGGGGTTTACAAAGCAAAATTTCACTGGATAAATTTAAATGGTTTGTGTTGGTCAAATGGCCTATCTTGGTTGAATATTGAAAAGTGGTTTTCTGCTTAATAATAACTACTATGAATGATTATTTAAGTCGTCTTTTTAAGATCTGGTAGAAACTTTCCCTTTTTGCTATCATCAACATTTTTATAATATGTTCATTCTCATTTATGCTATATGCAATTCGGTACTGAACCCTTCCAACACTAAAATGATATGATCGAATTCCTGCTAAAGGGCCAGTTAATTCTTCTCCTCCAAATGGCTTTGATAATAGCTTGGGTATCCATGTTTCCTTAATATCATCCCTGGCGTTTTTGTCAATTTTCTTCAAATCTTTCTTTACTGCAGGATGATATAAATCTTTATACATCAAACACTTCATCCCTGGAAATTAATCGAATATCTTCGTATTCTGTTTCTTTTTTACGCCTTAACAACTCACGACCATCATCATTGAGTAAAAGACATAAAGTTTCCAATTCTTTAATTTCCATATTATTAATCATACCGGCAACTTTATCTATAGGAATGTTTATATTCAATCGTGCCATATTATACTCTCCATATTATTTATGTGTCGCTTAATATTTTTTTTAAATTATACTTTAAACTTTTTAATTCTTGGTGTCAAGTCAGTACCATCTGCCGGCCTGTCCCGGTACTTTCTCGGGGAGCTACCCCGGTGAAATCCCCTGTCGGGGTCTGCCTGGCAGAGTTTCACAGGGCACAGCAGGGCCCCGGTAGCGGGATCTACGCTTCGCTTCGACCCCGAATATCGGGATTTCCACTTCGCTCCAACAGGCGGGACAAGTAGGGTAAATTGATTGGCCCAATTAATGGTTTTATAATTTCTTTGTGTTCTTCGTGCGCTTCGTGGTAAGGAAAACATTCTATAAGTTTCCTATAAATACCTGGGATCTTGGGGACGCCCTTCAGTTTTATAGTTTTGATATTCGGCAAAAAGGGGGACGGGGTTGAAATTGCGCGTTTCATCTTTGTTTTTTGAACCGCAAAGGCGCAAAGGGCGCAAAGGTTGTATTTTTATTTTTTTATGATCGGAACCCCGGTTAAATTCGTTACACTCCTCACTGACATGCCCCAGTTAAACAAAAAACGAAAAAATGGTTTAACAGGATAAAAATTTCACTGGGCAAGCGGGCTAAAGGTTGATGGCAATAGGTTGGAGGAGCACTTCGCTATAGGTTAAGTGGTTAACCTTGATCCAGACCCTCACATTCGGATGCTTTCTGAAGATTATCGTCAAAGCATGAAAATACAATGGGAGAGGATAATTCTTGACCTAGTGTTAAGGCTGAGGCTAAATGAATCGAATCAAAACCCCTTAAAGCATGTTTTTCTGCCAGGTCACTTGCCAGTCGGATAATATCTCCTGTGATACTTAAGATTAGATAATGACTCCAATCTTTATCAAAAATTTCTTTCATGCGATTATATTCATTTTTTGTGAATGCCTTCTCACGAAATCTACGAGCAAATGCCGCTCTTGCTTCAGCGTAGGCAATAAGTGAGGTTGCCGTGACTTCTGAAGATTTGACCAGAGCATCAACTTTCGATGATTCATCTTCTTCAACATACAATTTCACCAGACTGCTGGTATCAAGATATACGATCATCCTATCGTCTATCCTCAATAACAGCACCGGAAACGCTCTTGCCTCTTGAAGCAATTCGGGGTGTCATACCCGCCGGTTTGCCCCCGGACCAGGAAGCTACGCCACGCTGGATCAACTGTAATATTTTCTCTTCTTTAGTTGCCTTTTCGAAAGGCATTATGACAGCGATCTCTTTTTTCCGGTCTGTGACAATGATTGCCTCTCCGGATTTCACCTGCTTCATATAACGGCTCAAATTTTCTTTTAATTTTCTTATGCCGATTGTTTCCATGATTTCAGCCCTCAATATCTTGAATAATGTGACTACATTATAATTGCATGTTGTCTCATTTGTCAAGCGAAACCTTGGGGATTGTCAAGAGATAATGAAATAATGGGGACGTTTTATGCGTTCTGCTTGTTGGTGTTGGTTTTATTGTATTCGCCCCAGTACGATCTCCCGGACCTATCCCATCACCATCTGCCGGAGCTACCCCGGTGAAATCCCCTTTCGGGGTCTGCCTCGCAGAATTTCACTGGGCAGGCGGGGCAGGCGGGATAAATTGGGTCAATTAATGGTTTTATAATTTCTTTGTGTTCTTCGTGCGCTTCGTGGTAAGGAAAACATTCTATAAGTGTCCTATAAATACCTGGGATCTTGGGGACGCCCTTCAGTTTTATAGTTTTGATATTCGGCAAAAAGGGGGACGGGGTTGAAAT
>JAYEFV010000302.1:0-11286 GCA_034658755.1 Thermodesulfobacteriota bacterium
AAACTATTTAAATTGTCAAAAACTCCTTCAAACCCATAATTTTTACCCAGTGAAACTTTTTTCTATTTCACCGGGGCAATTACTCCATTATTCCACTATTCCAATTGGGGCGAAGCCTCTAAGTGCATAGTTTTCCCACCCCCTGCTACAAAAAATTAGTTTTTCCCTAATTTAATTGTTTATATTTTTTCAACTTTAGTTTTGATATATTTAAGCAAAGGAGTGCCCCCAACTTTTTCAGTGGTATTGGGTTTCATGATACTTGGGGCGTTGACTCCACCGAACTGGGGATACTTTGGGTCTCCCTCAAGCCCACGAGCATGACCGAACCCTCCTGCAGAGCCTAAAACACCCTGCATGATGAACCATGTCGGCCTGGCAATCATCTCCACCTCTCCCCAGGGTGACTTGAGTTTCACTTTATCATCTTCGGCTATTCCAAGTTTTTGGGCATCAAGCGTATTAATCAACAAGGGGTTGGTACCGCGCATTTTCATAAGCTGATAGTTGCTGAAGGTTGAAGAGTGCTCGTGCTCAAACAAACGGAAGTTTCCGAAAATAAATGGATACTCCTTGTCCGGCTGGAGTTCCTTTTCAGGTTCCTTATAATCGGGCAAAGCATCTACACCCTTCTCTTGTGCCACTGGGTTGAGGAAATTATACTTTCCGGTTTTGCTATTTCCGGAGGAACCGTATCCATCTGGTGGATTAATACTGCCCCATTTGTTGTATTTGTAATACTCCGCCTCATCGGTAATGATAAAGCCTTTTTCTTTCAGCTCGTCAAAGGACCAGGGCGTACCGGCCATTTGATTTCTGAAAGCATCTTCAATACTGCCCCATGGAAAGTACTGGCCCAGGTTAAGCCTTCTGGCTAATTGAACCGTTATCTCCCACATGGGCCTGGAGTCGTACATGGGCGCCACAATCTCGGCATAGTAGCCGATAAAAGCCTCGTAAAGCCAGTCCGGCTTCACCTGGCTTTGCTCCAGCCAGGTGGCGTCCGGGAGAACTACGTCGCACAAAAGGGCGCTGTTGCACATATATGCATCGATGGCCGCCTTGAACTCCATTTTGTCAATAGCCTGTGTGATGGCCTCCTGATTCCCCCAGGAGAGTACCGGGTCACCGTAATAGATAATCATCCCTTTGAGCTTTCCGGCTTCTACGTCAGCCAACAGATACGCCGGCGCCCAACCGGTCCAAATGTCTAACTTGTTGAGCTTGGGTGCGGAACCCTTTGGCGGCTTCTCCTGCCCTTCTCCCCAGGCAGGTTTTAATTTTCTTTTGAACGGGAGAGAGGGTCCCCCAGGTGCATCGAAAGTGCCGCAAAGGCCGTTTAAGGCCTGAAGAGCGGCCGTGCCGTACATGCCGTTGGGGACCTGCGCCACTCCTGTCCAGGATAAAGCGCCCTTGTTTGTGGCCCTGGCAAATTCAAAAGCGATACGTTCTATGGTTTCAGCAGGTACACCACTAATTTTTGCAGCCCACTCCGGAGTGCGGGCAACACTGTCCTCCTGGCCAATAACCCTGTTTTTGAACTCATCAAATCCATGAGTCCAATTTTTTACAAATTCTTTATCGTAAAGGTCATTCTCGATAATTACATGGCACATGGCCATGGCAACTGCACCATCGGTCGCCGGATTTATTGGGATCCATTCCGTGGCTGCGGCTGCTGTTTCGGACCTCCGGGGATCGAAAACAACCAGCTTAGCCCCCCTTTTGAGAGCGGCTTTCAGTTGTGCGGTCTTGCGTTGACCATAGGAACTGGCAAATTCGTTCATCCCAAAATGGATTATGTAGTCGGAATCCTGATAGTTTATCCAGGGCCTCTTGTCGTTCAGGTTATGTTCGTTGGCCATGCGGTTGGCATTGTCGCACATGGGCCGATGGGTGGTCTTGGGACACCCCAAATGGTCGAAAAGGGCCTCGTGGATCCAGTTTGCAAAGTCGTTGCCTCTAAAATATCCGAGCTTGCCCGGTTCAATATTTTTAATACCTTCTGCCACCCTGTCCAGGGCTTCGTCCCAGGTGGCCTTGCGGAAACGTCCGTTCTCCTTGATAAGCGGCGCCTTGAGCCTGTATGGCGAGTAGAGATGCTTAGGCGCCGAGCCACCCTTTGGACATAATCTGCCTCCGCCCTTGGGATCTCCGGTAAGACCGGAGGTGCCGGTTAGAATGCCGTCCTTTAATTTGGCAGTCATACCGCAGAGCGCTCCGCAGGTATAACAATGGGTAGGGATTTTTTTGTCTGGTTCCGGATCGACAGCACCTTGGGTCAGAGTAATGTAAGCCGGATCCAGATTCAGTGTTTCCACCGATCCCACTAATCTCTGGGTGGTCTCCTCGCCCCGGGTAAAGCCGTCTATCCTCATATTTTCACACATCAGTGCTCCCCGTGTAAAATGGGCCAAAGCCTGATAGAAGCCGGTTTGAGCAGATGCTGCCAGTTGATCACAAAAGGAGGCCACCCACTGCAAGTATTTGTTTTTAAAGAAATCCTTGTACAGATCTCCCTTGCCTTTCTCAAGGAGATACCGGAGGAATTCCATCTCCACCGCGATATGTTCTTCAAGGTCTTTATATTCGGGAGATTTATGCACACCGGCCTTACGGAAAAACTCTCTCAGTTCAAATACCGGTTTCTGCATAACCACCGGCTCTTTGGTTACGTGGACAGATTCGTATGGAAAGACAGGGTTTTGACCGGCGTTAAGAAAAAGATCGGCATAATCATAGCGCAATTCCTTGTAGAGTTTCTCAGCGTCACTGCTTTTTAAATACGAACTCATACCCTCGGCCCCGCTCATAAGATCTATGAACCCGCAACCTTTTACTGATTCTAATAGCCCATCGAGAAACTCGTCTTTCTGCATCGCGGCTATAAGCTCTAAAGGTATTTCGTCACGATAAAGGGTGGAAAGAAATTGGTATCTTACAGCCCTTGATTCAAAATATGCTGTATCCATAATCTGTCTCCTTTCTTATTGTCATTTAGCATTTATTTTTGTGTTTTTTGTGGCAAAACTTTTTTCTTCTTGCCACCAAGGCACCAAGACACTAAGAAAGAATAACAAAATAAAATCCCTCGTGTCTTTCTACAAGTGGATTATTGGGTTGTAGTGTTTTTTTCGGCAACAAAACAAATCTTAAATAAATGGCAGACTTACAAGCAATATTCATACCATTAAAAAAGTTTTCCGATTCATTTTTTTTATGGGTTATCTTTTTTAGAAAATGTTGTATTTTCAAAATAATAAGTTGTTTTTTCATCCAAAGCCATGAATAAAATTTCATAGAAGGCCATGGTTAAAAACAAATAGATGCATATTTTTTATTGCACCGATATATTTTTATAGCACCTATATTGTCTTGAAATGACTATAAAATAAACCAGTTGGAAATATGCGCAATTATTTTATGGCAGTCGATAACGTTTTCAAGATCCTTGCCCCGAATTGCTGGAACTCTTTTCTTCCTCCTTGGTATTCACGATATCCTATTGATTTAATATTATAAATTTAAAATACTCTATCTTCATTTTTTTAAATAGGAGAGGCGGGTTTCTGGTGGCATATAGCTTGCTATATGAAAGTTTCTATTATGGAATATACAAATGTCTGTTTATGGATAATGAATAAATCAGATCCATTTAAAAAAATTGCTTATTCTATCATTGTAGGGGTTTTGGGCTCTCTGCTTCTTGTCGTTTTTTTTACTACCTTGATGTCTTACGGCACAATAGAAAAGCTTCTGCCCTGGGTAATCGGTTTCAATGCTGCATTAACAGGATATAACATGATAAAAAGGACAAACAACCGCATAAATTATAAACGAATCTCCGCAGTAGGCTCTGGCATTCTGATGGTCATCATTACTGTTGTGCTCATAAATATCATTTTTTTCAACCTCATGGGCGGCTATCTCATTTATATTAATGAGTTGATTTTCTTAATTGCTATCGGGGCGGTTTTCAGCGGACTTGGCGCAATATTGGCAGTTAAATATATTAATTTAAAAGGAGGAAGATAATGAAAAAGTTTTTATTGTTTACAGTATTATTATCAATCAGTTTAGTTTTTATTACTGCCGGTGCAGGTATTTGCAGTCCCGCTGCCATCATCTCTGCGTCTGAATATAAAGTCGGCGATACGGTTACCATAGAGGGGAACATTGATCCCGGTCAGGACCTCTACATCGCTGTTTCATCTCAAGAGACCTTTGCACCTAAAGACACAAAGGGTGTTCATGAGACTAAAAAATTTAAAAAAGCGGGCAAAAAAATAGGCTTTAATAATGATACAAACACCCCTGTTCTTTACTATATGGTGACAACCAATCCGGAAAAATTTGGCAAGAAAGTTGATAAGAAATTTGGCGGCCCGTCTTTTATGGGTGGAATTTATTCAACCACCATGTTCAAGTTATCAACGTTTGAAGAGCTTGATGCTGAAGCCAAAAGCATGTTGCCGGATTTGAATACCAAAGAGCAGTGGAATTTCTTTAAGTTCCTGCATGAAAGCTCTTACGGCATTAATACCGTTACCAAAGAAATGACAAAAGTAGGCAAAATCGTAATCTTTGCACGGAGTGTTATGGGAGATTACGGCAAGTCCGGGAATTATTGGGATAAGGGCACGTCAATCGATCTGGATAAAGCAACAGGAAAGTTTAAGGCTTCTTTTAAGTCTTTTCGACATACACCGCCCAATTACAAGTTTGATGTTAATATAAACGGCACAAAAATCGGGTCTTATAATTTGGCGCCAAAGGGTTTCTGGTTGAAAAGAGGTGGGCGTTACATGAACCCGATATGGATTATAATTGGCGCCATTATTGTTGGTGCCTGGTTTTCCATGATCGGCGCGGCCGGCGGCATGCTCATGTCAGCTTACCAGGTTATGGTTGTAAATACCATGGGGCCTATCGGTATTAATGCTGCCAACGTCCTTCGATCATCAAACGTGGGGTTAACTTTGTTTTCTCCTTTAGGGTCATTTTACAGGTATGCGGTTGTTGAAAGACGTGTTGCATGGCCTATTGGCCTTTCCTTTGGCGCGGGTATTTTAATCGGTTCTATATGGCTGGGAAAGTATGCGACCCAATATCTGCCCATGAAATCATATAAGGAGTGGCTGGCCGTTCTGGTTGTGCTTATGGGTATCAGAACCCTGTATGAACTAACGCCGAAGGTCATGGAAAAGAGGAAGGCTATCAAGGCCATGGCGAGAAAGTTCAATGAAGAAGTTGCCAGGGCCAAAGCTGAAGGGCGCAGCGCTGTGATGGGCAAGATTGAACCTGTCAAGACAGGCATCACCAATTATCAGTTTAAGTTCTGGGGTGAAGATTTTACAATTAACCCCCTTCTTTTCGGAATTATCGGCCTGTTTGTCGGTGTAGTTGCGAGGTCATTCGGTATCGGCGGGGGTTTCCTGTTGGTTCCTATCATGACAACAATTGCTGCCCTCCCCATGTATGTGGCTGTGCCCATTGCCCTTATTGGGACGTGCTTCTCCAGTATCGGTTCTTTTATCGGCTATTCGGTGAATCAATATTGGCCTGACATGTATATTTTTATTGCCATTATCATTGGCGGTTTTGTCGGAGGCATGCTGGGAAGCCGTGCTCAGAAGCTTTTCAGTGAAAAAACCCTGAAGATTGCATTGGCAATTGTTCTGTTTTTCCTGTTCTTCCGCTTCTTCAAGCTCGAAATCTGGATATAAACAATAAATTGCAGATGTTAATTGTCGTAACAACTCAAATGCGTGGTGGCGATGACTGAAAACAATCTTATCGATTATATGTATATATTTCTTTTCCTCGTGGTAAGTTTTATCGGAGGATTTGCACCGTTCATCGTGAACTGGTTCATCCGTCCGAAAAGGACTCATCTGAAAAAATCACGCAATACCTATGAATGCGGGATGGACACTTACGGCAAAGCCTGGGACTATCGTTACGGGATTGCATATTATCTCTACGCCCTGATCTTTCTGGCCTTTGATGTTGATATTTTGTATCTGTTCCCGGTTGCGGCATATTTTGACAAAGTTTCGGGTGCTCGGGGCGTGATAGAAATTTTCATATTTATCGGCATCTTAACCCTGGCCATTGTTTATGCATGGGCTAAAGGAGTGTTTACATGGGAGAGAAAACTAAAGGTTCGGTAATTAAGCCCGATTTGGAGTCCTATACGGAACGGATTAGGGCGGAATGCTATAGCGGTGTTTCCGATGGCCGTATGAACCTTGACGCCGGACCTTTAATGCGCATGGAACTGACCGACAAACTGTTGAAATTGTGCCAGGCCAATTCACTATGGCCCATGACTTTCGGGATTGCCTGCTGCGCCATCGAGATGATGGGAACCGGCATGGCACGGTTTGACATTTCCCGTTACGGAGCAGAGGTCTTCCGACCCTCGCCCAGGCAATCCGACCTGATGATAGTTGCCGGTACGGTTAACCGGAAACTCGCTCCGGTCTTACTCACCCTATATGAGCAGATGCCTTCTCCCAAATGGGTTATTGCTTTGGGCAACTGCGCAATTTCCGGAGGTCCATTCAATGTAAAGGAAAACTATAACATTATCGAAGGGGTGGATAAGCTTATACCGGTGGATGTGTATGTTCCAGGCTGTCCTCCCCGGCCGGAAGGTCTATTGGAAGGTATCCTGAAGCTTCAGGAAAAGATTACGGGCGTGCGTCATCCCATACCCCAGAACCGCCATCCGGATTCTCCCCAAAGGAAAGTCAAAGGATTGGAGCTATGAATCAGACATATGAGGATTTCAAAAATAATGTTCTGAATCTTGGGGTTGATGTCACGGAGACCGACTTTAATCAGCGGGGGTATCATCTGGAAATTGTGCTGACATTGAACACGATTCGAGAGTTTGCCCAAAAAGCATATGCGCACGGATTTTACCTGGTTTTCGTAACAGGGTTTCATGTCCTGCCTCAGGAAACGGAGGGGGGCAAAACTTCCGGACTGGAAGTGGTTTACCAGTTTGCAAAGTATGACCGGCTTTTTCGCGTTAAAGCTCGTGTTTCCGTGTCCGAAGACATGACCGTTCCCAGCATATGCCATATCTACCACGGGGCAAACTGGCATGAACGAGAAACCCATGATTTTTATGGGATAATGTTCAGCGACCATCCCAATCTTGAGCCGCTTCTTCTTTGTGAAGAAGACAGAGATTATCATCCGTTGCTAAAAGAAGAGAAAAAACTAAAATCATTTGAGGCGGTTTCCTGGCCGGCCGAAAGTCCGGATATGGCCGATATTGAGACCCAAACCTCATCCGACTTATAGTCATGTAACCATAAATCATGCGTGAATCACATTTTCAGGAACATAACCGATTTTTTTTAAATATGGGACCGCAGCACCCCAGTACTCACGGGGTTCTTTTGATAGTGCTGGAGATGGACGGGGAGTATGTATTAGATCCGCAGCCGGTGCTGGGTTTTATCCACCGCATGCACGAAAAGATGGGCGAGTCCAGACCGTGCCAGGGTTTTATGCCCAATACCGCACGAATGGATTATGTGTGCGCGCTGCCGTACAATCATGGATATGTTTCTCTTATCGAGAAAAAGGCGGGTATCGAGGTGCCCAAACGGGCGGAATATATCCGGGTTATTACTTCCGAATTGAATCGGGTGGCCAGTCATTTACTATGGCTTGGGGCATACCTTCTGGACCTGGGGGCCTTTACGCCGATTCTCTATGGATTTGACGACCGGGAACATATTCTGGATATTCTGGAAGATGTAACCGGTTCCAGACTTACGTATTGTTACTACCGTTTCGGAGGAGTTTACCAGGATATCGACGACAAGTTTGTGGAAGCCACCCGCGCCTTTATCAAACGGCTGCGCAAGCGCTACGATATTTACGAAAAGCTGGTGACAAAAAATATTATCTTCATCAAGCGCGCAGAGAACATCGGTATTATTGCGCCGGACATGGCCATTCGATACGGTATTACCGGTCCGAACCTCAGGGGTTCGGGAATAGCGTATGATATCCGCAAAAACGAGCCCTACTCGGTATATCCCGAATTTGATTTTGAAGTGCCTGTGGGAGAAAGAGGCGACTGTCTGGATCGATATATGGTGCGGGTTCGCGAAATGGAGCAAAGCCTCAGGATTATCGAACAGGCACTTGACAATCTGCCGGACGGTCCGGTCCGGTCCAAAGTTCCTAAAAAGATCAAGCTCACTCCCGGAGACTGCAATTTTGCAGTTGAAGCTGCCAGGGGAGAACTTTCCTACTACCTGGTGGGTGACGGAACCGGGGTGCCCTATCGTTTAAAAATAAGGGTTCCGTCTTATTCAAACTTAAGCTGCCTTCCGGAGCTTGGCCAGGGAATTCTGCTTCCCGATCTGGTGTCTATCATGGGGAGCTTGGACCTGGTTATACCGGAAATAGACCGATAGAACACAGAGATACAAGAACGATAACCGCTAAAACTTTAGACTTTAAACTATGGAAATCATTTCGACATTACCGCCTGAATTGATCCGGATGGTGTTCGCAGCAATCATCATCATTTCGTTTATTTTTCTCAATGCCGTTATGATGGGGTATCTTGAGCGAAAGATCGCAGGGCATGTGCAGCGACGACCCGGCCCCATGGAAGTGGGGTTCCACGGCATATTACAGTTGGTTGTTGACGGTGTAAAGCTTGTAGCAAAAGAGTTGCTCATTCCCGTCAACGTTGATCGCACTCTTTTCAGGCTTGCGCCGATTCTGTCATTCACACCGGTAATCCTGCCCCTTCTTGTGATTCCTTTCAGTGAAAAACTCCAGGCAAGGGATCTCAATTTAGGATTGCTGTTCATCGTCTCAATGACATCTATAAATGTCATGGCGCTTTTGGTGGGCGGATGGGGCTCCAATAACAAGTATTCCATGTTCGGGGCCATGAGAGCCGTGGCCCAGTCCATTGCTTACGAAATTCCGATTTTACTCTCCATGCTTGCGGTGATCCTCATGGCCAATACCTTCAGCCTAAAGGAAATTGTGGGAGCACAGCAGAAAATCTGGTTCATTCTGCTGCAGCCGCTTGCGTTTATTATCTATATTATCTCTGGAATTGCTGAAACCAACCGTGCGCCTTTCGACCTTCCGGAGGCCGAAAGCGAACTCACTGCCGGGTTTCACACCGAATACAGTGGCATGGGGTTCTCGCTCTTCTTTCTCGGAGAATACACCAACATGTTCACCGTAGCATCCGTGGCAACGGTTCTCTTTTTAGGAGGCTGGCACGGACCGTCCCTCCCATATGGCGAGTATCTGGGAATTGTCTGGTTTTTCTTAAAGGTTTATTTTCTGTTGTTTTTCATGATCATGATCCGGTGGACTTATCCCCGCGTGCGTTTCGATCAGTTGTTGAATTTTGCGTGGAAGTATCTGGTGCCCTTTTCTTTGGCCAATATTTTGATAACAGCGGTGGTGGTTAAACTATGAAGCGCTATTTTTCGGATCTGTTTGTCGGCGGGAAGAGCCTGGTGGATGGCTTGGTAGTGACAACGAAAGCATTGTTTCAGCCCATAGTTACCGTTCAGTATCCCAGGGAAGAGATCGATATCACGCCTAATTTTAGGGGGCATATTGATCTTGTCCTGGATCCGGAGAAAAATACGTTACGGTGTATCGCCTGTGGAATGTGTGAACGGTCGTGTCCCTCCGAGTGTATCCAAGTCAAGGGTAAAAAGGTGGAGGGTAAAAAGAAAAAAACATTGGCCCTTTTTAAGCTTGATTTCACAAAATGCAGCCTTTGTGGAACCTGTGTGGAAATCTGTCCGACCCAGGCACTGGAGTTTTCCAACGAATATAATCTTGCCGCCTTTTCCAAGGAGGCGTTTCACTATGACATTCTCAAGCGGCTGGAGGAACGGATAATATGACGTTTTACCAGTACATTGCCGAAGGGCTCTTTGTTGCATTCGTGCTGCTGGTGATCGCCGGAAGTTTTATCACCATCCGGGCAAGGATTCTTATGCATACGGTTTTAGGTCTTGCCGTGGCGCTTCTGGGAGTCGCCGGCATCTATTTTTATCTGGGAAGCATGTTCCTTACCCTTATGCAGATTCTCATCTATGTAGGGGCGGTCTGCATTGTTTTGATTTTCGGCATTATGGTGGGATCCACTCCCACGGAGATAGCGGAAAAAACAATTAAAGGGAGAAAAAATATATTTCTTGCCGTATCCGCAGCGGCTGCCGCCTTTTTCCTTCTCATGATCAGCATTCTGAAAACCGAATGGGTACCCTCGGCGGCTCAAGTTAGGGATTTCTCGGCGGAGCGTCTGGGTGAAAGCTTCCTCTATCAGTATTGCCTTGCATTTGAGTTGATCTCGGTGATCCTTCTTATCGCCATTGTGGGAGCGATAATCCTGGCCAGAGGAGGCCAGGAAAACAAGGGGGAACCATCCTCATGATATTTATCAGTGACAATCTTTACACCTATTTGATTCTGGCGGTGTTTCTTTTGATAGTCGGCATCTATGGGTTAATCCAGCACAAAACTTTTATTGGAATGCTGGTTTCCACGGAACTGATACTTAACGGCGCCGGAATAAATTTCATGGCGTTCAACCGCTTTCTCGCCCCGGATCCGGCCATCGGTCAGGTGATCACTTTGTTCATTATGGGTATCGCCGCAGCGGAGGCGGCAATTGTGGTGAGTTTTATCATCGCTGTTTTTCGTAAGTATCACTCAATCGATCCTGATGATGTTATAGAATTACAAGGATAGCAACCCCCGTAAAATAGGGTAGACGTTAGATTATGTTAGGCGCTTTTATGGAATAAATATGGAAACAATTATAACCGGCAAAATTATTTTGACACCGATGATCCCTATGATTACGGCCCTTCTCATCATGGGATCCAAGAACAGACCCAATTTAAGGGAGTCATTTTCCGTATTCGGGGCGGTGCTCACCTTCCTTTCCGTTCTACACGTGTTGCCTCATATTCTTGCAAAGGGATCTTACGAATATACGTTATTCACCCTTTATCCCGGGGTCAGTGTCAAATTTCATCTGGACGGTCTTGGCATACTATTTGCCGGAACCTCTTCCTTTCTGTGGATTATGGCGGGATTTTACTGCGTTGGATATATGCGCGGGCTGGACGAGCATGCACAGACCCGGTTTTACTTCTGTTATGCGGTTGCGGTGGGCGGCGCCATGGGAGTGGCATTTTCCGCCAACCTGTTTACGCTTTATCTTTTCTACGAAGTCGTATCAGTTTTTACATATCCCCTGGT
>JAYEFV010000303.1:0-2826 GCA_034658755.1 Thermodesulfobacteriota bacterium
AGAATCGGTGTCAAAGCTTGAATAGTGAATTACGGATTGTCTTTTTGGAAAAAGGAAAGTATTTGCAGGTGTTGACGGGGCAAATAAAGCATCAAGCCGCTTTGTTTCGAATAGCTCTGATTATTAGCATTCTGGCATAAGTGGTCGGCGGCAGTCCTTCTTTGTCAGCAAGTTTTTTTAATTTATTTATGACCTGGGGTTCTAGCCGTAAAGAGATAACTTGCTTTTTAGGCCGCACAAACACAACATCTTTTGCCTCTTCGAAATCGTCGAGATAATCAGTTGACTCGTGGCTATCCCAAAACTTACGCTCTTCTTTTAGATTTTTAAATTTTGGTATTTTCATCTTTTCCTCTTGCGATAAAATTGTTTTTCTTTTCCGGTCATGTCCCTTGCGGTGACGATGCGGGTCTTTCTATATTTCGATACCCAGACAACAAATAAGAATCGATCGCTATCCGTTGCCCCATAGGTGATGTATTTATTTTCTTTCCCGCGCATTATTACTGGGATATCATAATCATTGAATAAAACCTGTTCGACTTCTTCCGGCGACACCCCATGGTTAGCTATATGCTCAACCGTTTCCTGATCCCAACTGATATTGTGAATTTTCATCCAATCTTCAACCCATTAACGATGTAATACATTTTTAATGCAAATTTACTCGTTTGTCAAGTTAAAGAACTCCGAGGAAGGGATAAGGGTCTCTGGGCAACGCTAAATAAAAGGATAAAGGAAAGCGCCTGCGGCGGTTTGAAGAAAAGGGGGTCATTCTTGACAGAAACTACAAAATAGCGTAATAGACTGTACAGAAAGCAAATTAAGTGAGAGGTAAAAATCTAAGAAAGTTAATTTGATAGATTAAAGCGGTAACTGGTAAAGCGCATGGAATGCAAAAGAATAAGTTTCAGTGGTCATGCCGTTCAACGTATGTTTGAGAGGGGTATAAGGAAAAAAGATGTGATAGAGGTTATCAAAACAGGAGAAATTATCGCTTCGTCCCGATGATGATCCATATCCGAGTTTTCTGATGCTTGGTTTTAAAAATGACACTCCTGTCCATGTTGTTATAGCTAAGAATGATAAAAATGGAAATTGTTATGTGATTACAGTCTATTGCCCTAAATCTGAGATTTGGCGAGACGGATATAGGGAAAGGAGAGAATCATGAAATGCACATTTTGTAGGCACGGTAAAACAAGCCCGGGAAATGTAACTGTTACCCTTAGCAGGCAAGATACCATCGTTGTCATTAGAAATGTTCCTGCTGAGGTCTGTGAAAATTGCAATGAATATTTTTTATCTGAAAAGGCAACAGAACAGGTCTTGTCATGGGCGGAAGAGGCAGTGGAAAAAGGTGTTGAAGTAGAGATTCTTCGCTATGCTGCATAATTTAAGCAAACATAGGGGTCAGATCCATGTGAAAAGTGAGATAGGACTCGTGCTTTTGTCCCTACCTGGTGGAAACCCACTTTTTTTCATCTTGATTTTCTCCTTTGGCGGCGCCGATAGCAGTTAAAGGTTTTCCACTTAAATCATAAGCGGTTATAACAAAGACACTGTTCGGTTCCGGATCTGGAACATAGATTACTCTCAAGTAACGTCCGTTGTGAGTCCGACCAATAGCGACTCTCGATCCTTCTCTGCCGGGACGATCCTCTCATGGATGCGTAAGGATTTCTTCAACCTCGGACTCAGACACATTATGATCATAAATATGCGGTAATTCCGTTATCGGGTTAATGTAGAAACGGATTTTCACGATGTTCTAATCCATCTAATCCATATCAATTGTTAAGGTCTATTCAAGAGCGATTTTATTCGTTGGTTCTAACATGTTGATAGGAAATAATGCGCCGATCTGAAGTTAGAAGCGTCATATTACACTGGCGAGCTGAAGCGACAATTATCTGATCTGCTGGATCTTTATGGAAAATCCCAGGAAGTATGGTGGATTCCAGAGCGATATCTACCGATAAAGGGATAATTTCTATGAATGGCTTTCGAGTAGCTTGGACAAGCCAATCTCGAATAGGGATAGAGAGTGTCAACTTATCTATAGAAACCTTCTTGGCCACTTCCCAGACGCTGATGGCTGAAATATGAAAGGGATAGTTATCCGGTTTCAGAATAGTGGACATCATTTTAAGGGGAATACTCTGATGGCTCTCAACCATCCAAATCCAGATATTAGTATCCAGCAGATATTTCATTTACAAGCCTCCCAGTCATCTTCACCCAAAGGTTTATCCCAATCCGGCGCATAGGTGACTGTACCATGTAGACAACCTAAAAATTCATGGGGATCAATTTTTTTGGGTGGCGCGGGCGGTGTTACAATGGCAACAATTTTACCACGCTTAGTAATCTCAATTGTTTGATTAAGATTTGCAACATCACGAATAAATTTGGTGCATTTTGTCTTAAACTCACTTACAGATATTTTCATGACTATTCCTCCTGACTTAATGACTATATTATAAGACTATTTTAAATTACACGCAAGCCTTAATTTAAGCTGGACTCAAAATAATGGTTTTGGGGTCGAAGAACGGTGTCAAAGCTTGAAATGTGAATTAACGCTTTACGATTAAACCACTTTCATTTAGCAAAATCAATATGTGGATCTTGGGATCGGAAGGCAAGAAAGCAAGAAAGTAAGAAGGTCAGAAGGTCGGAGAAACAGAAATTAGGAAAGAGGAGATAGGAGGTGGGAGAACCAGAGATCAGAGATCAGAAATCGGAAGTCGGAGGACCCCGGTTAAATTCGTTGCACTCCTTTTCTGCGAAAAATTTAACTGGGTAAACAGAAGACAGGAATCA
>JAYEFV010000304.1:0-11244 GCA_034658755.1 Thermodesulfobacteriota bacterium
TCATTGATGAGTTTGGAAACTGCCTGCTGACAGACTTCGGGATAGCCAAGATAGTTGAAACCACAAGCAGTTTAACTCATACCGGCGGTATCCTTGGGACACCCTCTTATATCTCACCGGAACAGGGTTCGGGAAAGTCTATAGACAGTCGCAGTGACATCTACTCTCTTGGCGTTGTGCTATACCAAATGGTTGTCGGCGGTGTTCCATACCAAGCAGATACACCAATGGCGGTAGTGTATATGCATATTTATGATCCGTTACCATTACCACGACAGCAAGCCCCGGATTTGCCTGAACCGATTGAGCGCGTCATTTTGAAGGCATTGGCTAAAAATCCAGATGCCCGATATGCAACAGCTGCCGAGTTGGTTAATGCCCTGCAAAATGCCATAGACCAACCTACTTTCCAAATACAAGAAGTTCAGGAACCCGTTCATGAGCCTGATCCGACACAAATTGCCGGAGAAACACCCACTGATCCGGAAGAATTGCCGACCGTACTGTCTGCCAAGCCTATACCGGGCACAGACGAAATCAAAAAAACCGAAGAGAAGAAGAAATTGCCCAAACAGAAAGAGGAGTTTCGAACAGGACACAGGTGGGTTTACGGTGTTTTAGTAATTTTTCTTCTGGTCGTGTTAGCTGGAGCAGGGTGGCTATACTATAATAACGTGTTTTTATCTGAGCATATTCTCAGAGTAGACACAAATCCGGCCGGTGCAGATGTATATATAGATGGCGGGCATGTTGGTGTTTCTCCTGTCCAGTTAGAAAAACTGACTCCGGGAGCACACAGGGTTCGCGCATCAAAAGACCGGTATGAGGACTATATAGAAAATCTTTTCATTCAAGAAGGCAAAGCCAGGATCATCAAGGCTGAACTTACCCCGAAGCCTTTTGGTGATCTAAAGGTGGACAGTAACCCTTCAGGAGCCAAAGTTTTTATTGATGACGACCCAAAAGGTACTACACCAATAGCTCTTGAAAACCTGCCCAAAGGAACCCGGAAAGTGATGCTTAAGAAAAAAGGCTTTGATTCCTGGCAAGCTACCGTTGAAATCGTGCCTTTGGAAAAAGCCCATGTGTCGGCTGAACTTGCAGCAAGGTATGGCAGTTTGAAAGTGATAAGTGAACCAAATGGCGCTGAAGTTCTCATCGGCGGCAAAAGTATGGGAAAAACTCCCCTGATGATCGAGAAAGTGAAAAAGGGAAAGACGAATGTTGAAGCCAGAAAAGCGTGTTTTGCAATGACTAAAAAAGCTGTTACGATTTTAGCGGGCCAGGAAACCAATGTTCGGTTTGAGCTTGAAAATGTTTGCGGCAGTCTTGCTGTTGACAGTAAACCAACTGGGGCTATGTGGTATCTTGACGGCAAGCAAATGGGGATGACACCAGGTAAAATTGGAAATGTTAAAAAAGGTAAGCATCATGTAAAAATTGTAAAGGGAAACTATGACGATTGGAGCGGAAAGGTACAGGTAGTAGTTGGCGAAACCGAAAGCGTATTTGCTGATCTCATTTTTTCAGTTGTGGACAGTAAAGGTTACTTTAATAAGTATCGCAGCGGTGTGGTGAGAGATACAAAGACGGGTCTTGAATGGTATGCAGGGCCTGACAAAGATACAAACTGGGATAAGACTAAAAAATGGGTCGAGAGTCTTAACGTTGCCGGCGGTGGTTGGCGGATGCCCACGAGAAATGAACTAATAACCCTTTATATGAAAGGGGAAGGGACACGCAACATGACTCCGTTATTGAAGACTACCGGATGGTTTGTATGGTCGGGGGAAACTAAAGGTTCGTCGTCGGCTTGGCTCTTCGGCTTCTACTACGGCCACGAGCTCTGGCGCTCCCAAGACTCTTCCGGCAACGGGCGGGGTTTTGCAGTGCGTTCCCGAAAGTGATGGATTATCTGAATACGATAATTTTTTTCAAAGAACTTAACTGTTACAAATCTCGAAATTTAGCTATAAACAACTTTTTATACAACACCAAATTAATGCTGTCTTCAGGCGATTTATGGGATTTTATTGCCTTTCAACCTTTTTGGATTAGTTAGGCAGCCGGGATTACAAGCCGACAAGTTTCTTGACAATGACCTGGTATTATAATTATAATAGGTTAAAATTATTTTTATCAATTCTAATTATGAGTACTTCATTCCTCAGCATAAACTCAGCGAGCGGGGTTGTTAATAGACTTGAATAAGAAAAATACGGGCAGTATAAAAACGAGTCGTCTTCTCCTGGTTGTCGACAATGGTTATGGCAAAAATAAATTACTTTGGAAAAACAGATAGCGGGCTTGTACGCCCAAATAACGAAGATACGTTTCTCATTAAGCCTGACATGGGATTCTGCCTTGTGGCAGATGGTATGGGCGGCGCTGCCGCTGGAGAACTTGCCAGTCGGATATTTGCCGAAACTGCTTTGGAGGTTTTCCTGAAAGCGGAAAGGCGATCTGAAACAGAAATTCAGGAGCAAGCCCCAACTACCACAGACAGTAGTGGTGATGTAACAATAATTAGATCTGAAATAGAAATTCTGAAGCGAGTCCAAACGACTTTTATCTTGGCCAATAAAAAAATTCTCAACCACGTCAAAAAAACGCCCCAGCACAAGGGTATGGGTTGTACAGCAGAGTTGATTGCGTTTTCTGACGAGGATTTTGTCCTTGGACATTTGGGAGACAGCCGAATCTATCGTATCCAAAATGGCCAATTAAAACAACTTACCAAAGATCATTCTTTTGTACAAGACCAGATCGATCAGGGTCTGATATCACCCGAAGAAGCCCGCAACCATTCACTACGCAATATTATTACGCGCGCAGTTGGAATTGAAGAAAGATGTGATCTCGATATTTTAAGAGGGAAAACGTACTCGGGAGACCTGTTTCTCCTCTGTTCAGACGGCCTGACCGATATGGTCGATGATAACCTGATCCGCAAGGTCCTTTCTTCACCCATGGACTTGCCTCAAAAGACTGAAAAACTCGTTGAAATGGCTAAATCTGCCGGGGGCAGGGATAATGTCACGGTTGTTCTATCCGAAATACTGTGATCAAAAGAAGAAGATCGTCCTTCCTTTACAACATATTGATATCCATGCAGGTTTTTTGTCTCAGTAAAAGATTGTTAGAAAAGTAAAGGGTTGTTCGAAAATCTTTTATACCGGTTACGGGTAATAGATATTTCTGTCATCCCATTCAACCAGGGTTCGTGATACAGCGATATCAAAAAAGTCTCCCGGCATGGGAGTACTATTAAACATTTTCCATCTGCCGTTTGGTAACTCAACCATAAGAACAGTATGGTCACCTAACGGCATCCTGATTACTCGAAGCCTGATGCCTTTGGGGTAGCCGAGTCTTCTGAGCGTTCCATACATGAATATTGCAATGTCTTCACAGTCTCCACTAAAATCCTTGAGAAATTCCTGATAGGTTTTCCAATAGTCATCGCCGGATTCCATTTCATATTTTGAAATCATTAAACATGAACTCATGATGTTATCGATAAGGGCCTCATTCCAGCTTTCTTTTTGAATTCTTTTTTGCCAGTTTTCAATTGCCCATCGGTAATCGACACCGGGATTTTTGGGTTGAAAATATACAGGGGAACACCCAATAAAAATTAATAAAAAAAATACAATAAATTTCTTCATAACGTATCTTCCAGGTTAAAATTTCCTTCAGCTTGTAGCTGGAAATTTCTATGGAATCATCGATTCAATCACTCGTCGGAGTTTTTCACTTAATTATTTCCGATTTCCGGCAGATGTTTCACTCATTCTGGGAAAATGGTTATCCATAAATACCGAACGTTCTTTAAAGTTATCGGCATACGCGGAGAAAAAGTTTAGCAGTTACATTTTGAATAAGATTGGATCAATAAAATGGGCAATTATTTTATGAGGTTGGGTGTTTTGTGTGTAGGGTTAGATCGGGTGAATCTTTAGACACGATGTCCAAATTAGTCGGACAGGAAATTTTTCAGTTTCTTTCGATGGGCCGGAGACATTTCTGCAAACTCTATACCCAGGAAAATGGAGCTCACTTCCCCCTTTCTTTCCGCAACTCTTTTCAAGGTGCCCAAGCAATGGATGACCCCCCTTGATTGGGGTAAGTCGATTGCCAATCGGATTTTAGAATTGATTAAAAGGTCAAGGAGTCGGTGGTCCCGGGCATTTATTCGGATTCCAGAAACGGAAATTTTACTTGAAATAGCATGAAAGAGGCTTCCTTCAAATTCGTCAGGAATATGATCACTAGAGGGAAAATGGAAATCCACTGGAAGTTCAATATTGAAACGCGGTTGCTTTCTTCGCTCCGTAAATCCGGCTGCCCGTTTCTTCTCCTCCAGATCCTTCAGGCTTTCTCGATAGCACTCCTCTATCACCTCTTTGACTGCAGGCGAATTATTCATGATTTCCCGCATACACTCCAATCTCAACTTGCATAGAAGTGTCTCCTCCAGGACCTGAACAGTTACCATTCTGGGAACACCGGTTAGAAAGGAAAGCTCGCCGAAAAACTGGTTACCGGTGAGGAAGGACACAAGGATCTCTCTGCCTTGGTTGTCATAAGTGATGACTTGGACTCTACCGTCCAAAATTATGTATAGTGACCTCCCGAGGTCACCCTGCCGGATAATGGTACTATCCGGATCGAAGAGCACGAGGTTTGCCACCTGGCTGAGTCGAGCGAGGTCTTTTTTACCTAATTCGGCAAAAAGCGGCACCTTAGAGATCGCTTGAATCAATCTACGGGATCGACTCAAGAGGTCTCCGCTGTTCAAGCAAGTGAAAATATCCGACTTGTTTAACTCCGAAGCTTCCGTCAGGTGGATTTGCTCCCGGGCTTTCTCTCCCTGAAAAAACCGAAGCGCCACACTTCCGATCAGAAGTGTATCCCCGCTGGAGAGAATTGACTTCTTTATCCGTTCTCCATTAACGAACGTTCCATTACAGCTGCCTATGTCTTCCACAATAGAATGGCCATCCTCTACATAGTAAATAGCATGCTGACTAGAGACAGTGGGATGTGACAGGCAGATGTGATTTTCCTTTCCTCGCCCGATACTCTCTATCGCTTCCAACGGAAATGCCTTCTCTTTGAGCGGCCCTTTTTCTATAAAAAGGTAGGATTTGATCATGGTCAAAAAACTTTCGAGTAATAAAACATATTACTACAAGATAGGCTATTGATAAGAATTTGCTATTTTGTTAAAAAATTATAGAAAAATGAGGCTTGTATGTCAAACAAAATATATCGCCAAGTTATACAATCGCTCCGCAATTCTATATAGCGTCCGCCTTCGACGGACTTAAAAAAAGGAGATTCCTATTTTTGTGGTCAGTCATGGCGGAGGGCCACAATAGGGTCAACATTTGCTGCCTGCCGGGCTGGATACAGACCGAAGAAAATGCCGACTAAAAAAGACATAAATAGAGGCAGGGCCACACCCCAGAGGGAAATGGCCACCCTCCATCCGGCAATCCAAGAAATCACCCTGACAGCTCCAAGGCCAAACATCAACCCGATTATCCCGCCGAAAACCGTAAGAATAACCGATTCCGCTAGAAAATGGACAATAATATGTCTTCTGGTTGCCCCCACAGCCCGCCGGATGCCTATCTCCCGGGTCCGCTCCGAAACCGTTGCCAGCATGATATTCATAATGCCTATGCCACCCACCAGAAGGGATATGCCGGCTATGGCGCCTAGTACCAGGTTAAAAGTACGTTGTGTTCGCTCTGCCTGCTTCAGCAATTCAAGCGGAACTAAAAGCTGGTAGTCCTGGGCATAATTATGAGACACTTCCATTATCCGTTTGACCAGCTCTGCTGCGGCCATAACGTCCTCGGTACGAGCAACTTGGGCAACGATTTCCGATAGTTGATGAGCAGTCCCAAGTTTTTTTTTCAGTCTACCGCCCATTCTTTTCAAAGTTTCAGCGGTTTCCAGGGGAACAAATACCATCTCGTTGTAATTGCGTACTGAAACGGTCGAAGATTTCCCGGTTTGCCGTTCAATCCGGCTCAAGATCCCGACGACTTTAAACAGGTGGTTATCGATACGAATGAAGCCTCCAGGTCTTCCCCGTCCCCCCAGGAGGCGGGCGACATCATTGCCCAACACGCACACCAGGTTTTTCTGCCGCCTATCCTGGGATGCGATAAAGCGCCCAGCAGATATATGCATGCTTTGGAGTTCTGCATAGTTGGCGGAACAGGCTACCACCTGGGGTGATATCTCCCTGGCAAGTCCGAGAATGGACGTACTGACTTCCCGCAGGCATCCTACCCTCTCAGCCATGACACACCCCTTTTCAATCCGCTTCAGATCAGCGATATTCAGCCCTCTGGAGAGATGCTCCCGGGCTCTGATTACCTGGTCGTCGGTCAGGGGAACAGCCTTGATGTAAATATTCCTGGTGCCCAACTGCTCTATCTGGCTGACCGTTTCCTGTTTGGCACCTTCTCCCACAGATATCATGGCGACCACGGCCATTACCCCGCAGACAACCCCAAGTGCACTGAGAAACGACCGGAGTTTTTGCTGCAGCAGGCTTCGTACAGCAACTCGAAGAATTTGCGTGGTTTTATAGGGATTCACCGATAATCTGCCCGTCACTGATGGTTACGCAGGAATCGGCATAGGACGCCACCTGCGGGTCATGAGTTACCAGGATGATCGTTCCCCCCTGGTTGTGAAGTCTTTTGAAAAGCAACATAATCTCCCTGCTGTTCAGGGAGTCCAGATTGCCGGTTGGCTCGTCCGCCAGAATCAGTTTCGGTTGGATCGCCAGCGCCCGGGCAATCGCCACCCGCTGCATTTCACCTCCGGAAAGTTCAGCCGGCCTGTGGTTGATCCGGTCGCTCAACCCAACCTGCTCTATTGCCGTATGCACCCACTCACTGATTTCTTTTTGATTAATTGTATGGTAGAGAAAAGGAAGTTCGATGTTTTCAAAAACCGTCAGGTTGGAGATCAAGTTGAAAGTCTGGAAGACAAAGCCGAGGTAACGGGAACGCATTCGGGACAATTGGTCATCGGATGACTTAAGCACGTCAACTCCATCCAGCAGATAGGAGCCGGTGGTTGGGCGGTCCAGGCAGCCGATGATATTCAGAAGGGTCGACTTGCCGGAACCGGACGCGCCCATAACCGCCAGGAACTCTCCCTTGACCATGCGCAGGCAAACGCTGCGGAGAACCTGGATAGTGGTGGTTTCTTTATGGTAGTTCTTGACAATCTCAGAAGCTTCTACAATAGGAGTATTCATGGATCTTCACGTACTATTTGATCTGAGGAAGGTCGCAGCAAACTGACCAGGTCTCCTTCTTGGAGACCGGAAACAATTTCCACCAGGTCCTCGTTCTGGCGTCCGGTAACCACCTCTTTTTTCCAGAACATCTCATGGTTCTCAGCGAAATAGCAAAAGGTTTTGGAACCATCATTAAAAATTGCCTGAACCGGCAAAAAAAGAATATTTACCGCGTTCCCGGCCTCAATGGTCACTCTGGCAGTCATTCCCGGTCGCAGGCGGCTGTCTTCTTGGGTCAGGGTAACGGTCAGTTGAAAATATTTTTCGCCAATGCCGCCCTCAAAACGTCCAGTGGCCAGCATGCCGATGGTAGTGACCTCTCCGGGGAACAAGGTGTCAGGATAAGCATCCACACGTACCGAACAGGGCTGGCCAATAGCTATCTTGTGGAGATCAATTTCACGAACCTGGGTCTTGACAATCATGGTTGAAATATCCGGCAGATACAGGAGTGGCTGATTCTGCCAAACCCGGTCGCCCACCCGGGGCGTGCGCTTTTGGCCGGCACGAAAGGTTTCGTACAGAATGGCAATGCCGCCAAAGGGAGGACGGATTGTCGTCTTTTTCAGTTCGGATAGAGACTGTTTAAGAGCTGCTTCCGCCGTTTCCGATTTTCCCTGGACCTCGGCAAGAACCGAAGCCGCCCGGGCCACTTTGAATACAGTTCCTTTTTTAACCTGCCGAATATCAGTTCCCGCCTTGTCAACTTTAGCTCGTGCCGTCTCTACCAGAGTCGGCAGCACATGTTCTTTATAACTTTCATAGCGTTTACGGTTGGTCTGATACAGCTCATCAAGCTCTTCAACTTTCTTACGTGCAAGGGACAGTTCGGTCGGATTGGTAAACCCCTGCGCCTGGAGTCTGTCAAGATCGGAGATATAAGCCTGGTACTTATCATATTCCTCTCTGGTCTTATCCAGTTCATTTTTATACTGGGCCAGTTGCAGAGGACCGTCACCTTTCACCAGTTTATGGAGTTCAAGTTCAGCGACTTTCAGGTTGAATTCCGCGGTTTGGATTTCCAGTTCCCTCTGGTTTTTTTCCCATTTTAGCATCTGCTTTGCCGACTCGACCGCGGCATCCAGGCTGCGCACCTCGCCACTGAGTCGATGTACCTCCGTCTCAAATGGGGTTGGGTCAAGACGGACCAGAACCTCGTCCTTAGTTACTATCGAGCCGTCCTCAACCAGGAAAATAATTTTCCCCTTATCTCCCCTGATGGTTGATGACACCATATGAGTACGAGCCGCATCCAGCACGCCCACCGTCTTCACGTTTATATCAAAATCCCCGCTGGCCACCCTCACCAGTTGTGAATCACGGATTGCGGAAGCCGGCCGGGAAAAGCAGCGGGACAGCAAAAGAGCAATCACCGCCACCAGCGGAACAACGATATATATGGCATTATTACGGTATGTTACCTTGTCCATCCTCTTTTCTATGATTCAATCAAGGTCCCCATGGCAGCCCTCAAACGGTATCTGCCGACGATATGCTCAATTTTGGCGGCCAGCAAAATAACCTGGGCTTTCTGCAGCTCTGTTTGAGCCTCGATCACATCAAAATTATTTGCCATTCCATAACCAAACTTGATTTCAGCCAAGGCCAGCTTACCGCTGGCCTGGCCGATCTGCTCATTCCTGATCTGCATTCGTTCTGCGGCTTCGAGCAGAGAAGCGAAATTTTGGCGTACCTCCCGCTTAATACCGTCAGTTATTGTCCACCGGTTCAGCTCATCCGTCTTGACCGCCAGCAGGGCCTGTTGATAGGCGGCTTTTTCAGCCGTTCGCGACCAGTCCGTTGCGCTGGTCAAGTTAATACTCCAGAAATCCTCATTCAATCTCATTGAGCGACTGAACTTATCATCGCTTCCCGAGCGGGTGTAATTGGCAACCAGATCCAACTGGGGCAAAAGATTGTTTTTGGCCAGGCGGGATGCCCGCCGGGCCTCTTCGATTTGATCGTCAACCTGTTTTAGCTCAACTCGATTCTGCATTGCCGTTGTCACCGCTTCCTCCACGGTGATATCAAGAGGCTGGTAATCCAGTGGAGCCACAACCTGCATGGCCTGTTCCAGGGGGGACGCCAGAACAATCTTTAACCGGTCACCGGCGCTTCGCAAAGCCTCACGAACCCGGCTCAGGAGGTCCTGGGCATCCTTGAGACGGATTTCCGCCCGATAGACATCAATAGGAGTGGCCAGGCCGATTTTTTCCCTGGCTTTGGCCATTACCACATGGCCCTGAAAACTCTTTGTCTGATCCTGGTAGAGATGCACCAGTTCCCGCTGCTCAACAATATTGTATGTCGCAGATACTGCTTCCAGGACGATATTTACTTTGACTAAATAGTGTGACCGGTGCGCTCTGCGTAAGGAATATTCGGCCGTTCGGACGGAATTCAGGTTAATTTCCGAACCAAACCCGCGTAACAGGGGCATGGTTAAAGATATTCCGAACTCTCCACTATACACTATTGAATCATCGTTATCATCACTGTCATAATCACTCCTCGCGATTTTCGGACTAAAGGCAGCGACCGGTCCCGGCGCAAACTTTTTTTCAACCGTTACTCCCGCATCAATACTACTCAAATCATCTGTAGCCCTGGCATCGGCCCCTGGAATAAGCTTCCATTCAAACTCAGATTGAGCGGCATCCAGGGAAAATTTTCGATTTTCAACACCATATGCCGAGCTTATCAGACTCCGGTTGGCATACAGTGCCAGGTTGATAACATCTGTCAACGTCAGGACCGATTCCAACCGGGACCCGGTTTCCTGTGGGCTGCCCGATTCTTGCCCCCAAATCTCAACACGCATGAAGCAAAGCAGGAAGAAGGCTGCCAACAAGAAAAACTGTACACCCCTCCAGACATTCCTCTTTAGTCTATACACGAAATTCTTCCTCTTCTTGTCCAGCAAACGTGAAAACAACATCCATTATCTAATAAACGACGTCGCGGTGACTTCCTGATCTTGGGATGTCATAGTCCCGGTGAAAGTCCTCCTCGTTCCGTCCCAGCATAATCCGAAATCGATATTTTCGTGGGAACCATCACAAGAAGGTGTAAGTGATCTATGCGAACGTTAAATTCTATGATCTCTGACCTTGCCCTGAAGGCAAGAGTTTCTATGATGGACTAAAAAACATATATAAAGGTCTGGACATATGAAGGGCCCCACTCCGGGACTTTCACCGTCACAGTATCTGTGACCCCTGCTTCTGCTCCAGGGATATTGAAACTAATTTTTCCACTCGAATCGGAGACAAGAGAACCTGAAGCTTTATATCCATCCGTTCCACTTACTTCATACACTACTGTAACACCCGCAGATTTAACATCTACCCAGACGGTCACATCTTGATAAGGAGCAGGATCTGACGGGACAATCCAGCTCGTCCATTCTTGAGGTGGAACGGTACCAACACCACTACCACCACCACTGCTGCCACCTCCGCCACCGGCTGCTGCCGCCGCTCCGCCGGCAATAACTGCAACGACCGCTAACGTAGTTCCGATTCCCACACCACCAACAACCGCAGAACCGGCAGCAGCAGTCGATATACCGCTGGCCGACAGCCCTGAAATTGTCTCCGATGTAGTCATGAGCAGCATCGCGGAGGCAGGGGTGGCCATCAGAGCCTGTTCCGCCAGATCAAACTTGGGGTCCTCATCAAGGGCTTTCTGAAACGCCTCCCGGGCTTCATCGTACTTCTCTTGATCAAGATAATCCAGACCCACAGAGAACGAGGTCAGTGCCACCAGGCTTTTGGTATGAATCTTGCCAAACGCACCCGGCATTTTGTCACAATCATGGCCGAGGTCTTCAATAATGTTGCAGGCGATCTCCTTTTCCAGATCGTAAAACCTTTTCATCGTTCCCTGGACTTCCTGGGTGCTGATACTGT
>JAYEFV010000305.1:0-11200 GCA_034658755.1 Thermodesulfobacteriota bacterium
CTTAGGAGTTCTCTGCGCATCCGGTCGCGCATATCCACAACCTCTTCTTGAAGCTTGCTCATAATTCTGGGCCGGGCAATCACCTGATTACGTATCTGCTCAAAGCGTTTTGCCATCTGAATATCACCGCTTATGGGTCTTGCCTTGATAATGGCCTGATGTTCCCATGTCCAGGCTTTGTTCATCTGATACTCTTTAAACCCCTGGATGTGGCTGACCAGAATGCCGGAACTGCCGCTGGGCCGCAACCGCATATCCGGCTGGTACAGCACACCGGCAGGCGTATGCGCGGTTAAGATATGGACGACCCTCTGTCCCAGCCGGGCAAAAAACTGAGCATTATCTATAGGATACTTGCCGCCACGGGTTTGTCCCTGGGTTCCGGCATGAAGAAAAACCAGGTCAAGGTCGGAACCATAACCGAGTTCAAGTCCGCCAAGCTTCCCATAGGCAATGACCGCAAATCCTCTCCTAATTTTTTCATCATCCAGTTGACATTTGGGAATCCCGTGTCTTTGAGCAAGATGGTCCCATGACAGGTCAACAACTCCATTTAAAACCGTTTCTGCAATTTCGGAGAGATGATCACTGGTCCTCATCAGCGGAATAGCTCTTGTGACATCTGCTGCGGCCACCCGCAATATGTTCGCTTGTTTAAAAATACATAATTCTTGAATCTTATATTCAAGGTCCTTAGCGGATATGGTATCGAACTTTTTGCGTATCTCTTCTTTAAGATCCGATTTTTCCAGAGGAAGATAAAGGGTGCGAGGGTCTAAAAGTTCATCCAAAAGTACAGGATGGAGAGCCAGAAATGAGACCACCCATGGGCTGGCAGCGGCCAGCTTAACCAGATGGACAATAGCGATTCGATTTTCCAACAAAAGGGCCAGGTAGTTGGTCCGTCGTTCAATGACCTTGATCAGGTCTAAAATTCTACTCAGAACAACAAGAGGTTGTTCGGACCGGCCGATGACTTTCAGCATAACCGGCATGAGTTTGTCCAGGCGATTCCGACCGTCACTGCTGAGTAACCGTGTTTCCGGATCATTCCGAAGATCATCTAAAAGGCGCATCACATGATCCGGATTTTCAAATCCGGCGTCAGCAAGCACCCTACGACCCTGCTCATCTTCTATTAAACTCTTCCATACCGCTTCCAATCCGCTTTCAATTTTTTCGCCCTGATCATCTATGCGCTCTGAATCTTTGGGTCCCAGCAATTGGTTAAAATGATAGTGTACAATTCTCCTGTGCTGCTCAAGCTGTCGGGTAAACGATTCCGCATCGGCAAATCCCATGGATGCGGCCAGACGCATTCTTGTAACCGAATCTGCGGGGATCTCATGGGTCTGCTGATCTGAAAATTCCTGAAGGCGATGTTCCGTGTTACGCAAAAATTCATATGCGCGGGTAAGTTCATCACATGTTTGCTGAGGAATATAGTTTTCACGGGCAAGGACCTTCAATACATTCCGAGTACTCTGTTCTTGAAGCGCAGGCGCAACACCTCCCCGTATAAGCTGAAATATCTGGCTGAAGAACTCAATCTCACGTATTCCTCCGAGACCGAGCTTGATGTTGTGTGACATGTGTTTGCGTTTTACTTCAAAAGAGATCTTCTGTTTCATATTTCTTAAAGATTCAAAGGCCCCAAAGTCCAGGTATCTCCGATATACAAAGGGTTTAAGTCTCTCCAGAAGTTGGGCGCCGGCTCTGTTATCACCCGCAACCACTCTAGCTTTGATCCATGCGTATCGTTCCCATTCTCGCCCCTGCTCCTGGTAATATGCTTCCATGGCATCAAAACTCATAACCAAAGGACCGCTTTCGCCATAAGGTCTAAGATTCATGTCCACCCTGAACACGATGCCCTCTGAAGTGCAGGAGCCGATTATTTTTATCAAACGACGACAAAGTCGCACAAAAAATTCTTCATTACTGATCGTTTCCCATACCCCACTGGTTTGGCCCATTGCAGGATAAGCAAAAATAAGATCCACGTCGGAAGAAAAATTTAACTCCCCTCCGCCGAGTTTTCCCATGCCTAAAATAACGAGGTGCTGCGGTGAACCGTCATGTCCTGTAGGAATGCCATATTTCCTGCACGCCCACTCATAAAGAAACGAAAGCGCCTGATTGATACAGGCATCGGCCAGGGCAGAAAGATCTGCCATGGTTTGGGAAAGGTCTGCCCGTCCTGCAAGGTCGCGCCAGGCAATCCGGATTATTTCACGCAATCGAAACTTGCGAAGAATAGAGGATAGTTTGGCTTCTTCTTCTAATTCAAACGACCCAGACAAAGACTTTTTAAGCTTATGATTGTAATGATCGGGCGGGGATTGTCCATGAAGATCGCCGCTTTGAACGAGGTCGGCCAGCATGGCCGGGTTATGGGTGCAGCTTCTTGCAATAAAATTGCTAAAAGCAAAGACCCGTTTTAGAACTTCTATAAACTCGAAATCATCCCACAAAGAAATATTGGCGTCCTTTGCAGCACTGCAGAATGCATCCCATTTGCTTTGGGAATCTTCGATCATCTCTTGTGGAAGGTCAGTTGCCGGTTTCATTTGTGAACCTATTACTAACTATCGATATATGTATCGTAACACACAACCCGGACAAGCCCGGAAAAAAATGACACAAAGACACAAAAAATAAATTTATTAATCTTTCTTCGTGCCTTGTTGTCCAAAGAGAGCCCGCGGAGGTCAGCAATGCCATATTCTCAATACAATAATAAAAACCGTTTAATATCTCAATCTTTTTTCTTTAAGCAGATCCGTGCAGAATAAACGCATTTAATTTCACCCTAATTGATCGTAAACAAAATGGGAAAATTATTTTATGTGCCTGATTTATTATGCATTTTAGTGAATTCAGATGCATTTTCATAACTCTTCTATAAATGAGATATAAATTTATAAAAAAATCCCACTTTGTTTACCTTTCAGGAAAGTCGATGATACCCCATCTTCTTCGTTATCAAGGGCTCGCAGTAGACGACTACGACTTCGCCCTTGATGCCTCGAATCTGAGGCATCCTCGACTTTCGCTCAATTAGGGTTTCACTATAGCGTAGCGACGGCGTGTTTCTCTTGGAAACCGACTGAACTATCTCCTTTCCAGATAAATACGCGGAACCTGATTTAAGCGAGAAGGAGAATGCCGATCTTCTTCGAAATCATTTAATCAATGCTTCCAGGAGATTATAATGGATAGGATGCGCTCTGCAAGGCGCAATGGCTTGAAATGGTAACGCTTCTTTCCGGATACATCCTATCCGCCCAGGGTGACAGGATGCTAATCACCAAATGCCGTCGGGTGCAAGGACATAAAATGAGTAACACCGACAACATGAGAATTGTAGCCATGTGTCCACTATGCTCGTGGATCATCATTATATTGAACAGGACGGAAGTGGTGGAAAAGACGAAAGACCTGCTGAGCCGATAAAAATTATTGATAAAGTGGGTTGAACAAATCTACTCCTGCAAGGATTTTATACAAGTTTATTATGATAAAACAAGGGATAGAATCGGGAACATCAGGGCGCAAACGCATATGAATCATAGAGAAATGGTAAAAGTATTTTTGCGAGCTACTTTGAGCCATTTCTGAATAAATTAATTGATTTTCATCCAGAGCAGCCTGGCTGAATTCGGACCTGGATTTTCCCACCGGGAAGGAATTTCACGAGTCAAATATATAACATCATGGGCACGTACGGTATAAACGGTTTTTTCCAATTTGAATTGCAATTTTCCTGACAACAAATAGCCGACCTCCTCACCTTTATGGATGAAAAAATGGGAGTGCAGAGTTTTGTTAGGAGGAATCTCAATAAGGTATGGTTCGGCCCTGAGTTCGAGATCCACCGGTATTAATAGACTGGCATGAATACTTTTCTCCGGCGAATTCGGGAGTTTCACATCGACCGCCCCCTCGGATGGAAAAACTACCCGGCGGGGCATATCCGCTGACTCTTGAAAAAAAGACCCCACCTCAACAGCTAAGACTTCTGCCATTTTAAAAAGCGCAGGTAAAGAAGGGTATATCAGACTGCTCTCCACCTGGGAGATTGTGCTGGGAGTAACCCCGACAAGTTTTGCCAGTTCTGATTGGGACAACCCGCGTTTTGTTCTTAATTTTTTTAATCGCATTCCCAAATCAAACCATTCAACAGAACGTGTTTCCAAATCAAAAATAATTTTTAGATCTTTGCTCCAGTAATGATAGGGCTTGTTGAGCGTATCCAGGTTGCGCTTTTCAGCTTTTAAAATAGTTAATAACGTTTTACCTCTTTTAACGGTAAGGTCAACGACGACCTGGGCGATTTGATTGATTTGAGCTCTGATACTGGGAGAATGAGCTTTTTTCTCGATAATCCAATAAGCGATTGTATTAAGTTCATACAACCGGGGACAGGAATGGGAATAAAAATTGATTAAATGCTGTTCGCCACCCCATAATTCCTGCATACCAGTCAGGCTTTCAAAAACGAATCGAACATCACCTTCTAAAGTTTCATGGATACCATAGAAGGCATCCATAACCTTATCTACGTTTCGAGGCTCATCAACCCTGACGATTCGACAGGGAAATTCGGATTCTTTTTTCTCATAAAATTTGAGAAAGACTATGGAACCGGCGCCCTTGCCATAAGTAAAGCAATCCAGAATGATTAGCTGCTGGTTATGAGCCAGAGTCCCCAATTTCTCCAGAAGATTTTTCGGAGACCGATCAAAGCTGACATAAATGATTGGTTTGTTCTGTGCCTGGGAAGCTTGAATGAAATTCATACAAAACACGGCAGCCAAACTACCGGCTTCATCATGCCAGATTACATTATCCCCGATGTAAAGACCATCCAGAAATTGATCGAGTTGGCTGACCCCCGAAGCCACTTTACGTTTCTCTGAAACCATTGGATTTCCTTTTTGTTTTTGTAACTTCATAAAATTACAAATTAAATAATAGCAAGTCTCATATAAAAAATAAATAAAAAATGTAATGCCGTCAATTAAAAGTACTTCTCAAGTTAGTTCGCTTCAGTCTTCGCTGAAGCTACGCCCCGACAAGTCGCTCACAATTTGAATGATGGATAAATGGAATATTGGAATGATGGGTTTAAAGGATAGGGGGTTTTTATGTAAAAATAAATAGTCTATTTTTCAATATGTTGTAGAATTTCCGAAACGTAAAATTAGCAAAATATGGAAATGTAAAAGGGATTTTGGAAGTCTAAGTATAGGTCGGCATAAAAAGCAACAGCCTGCTACTCTTTAAGTACGCTTCGGCCTTTTGTGTTGTGCCATGGGTCGCGAGGGTATGGCTCCCGGATAACAGAATCAATAATTTTTTCCGATCAAATTCCTCTGGAACAACAAAAAAATCCAAATGATCATCCAGCCAGGGTAATCTCAAAAGTAATCGGATCCTTTTGGGCATCCTCAATTTCAAGATATGAAGTCTGACCGGTCACCAATTCTTCCTTGATCTGCTGAACAAACTTTCTGAACAAGTCATCCGGTCCATTCTGGGCAAGATCCGTTTTTGCCCGAAGCACATAGTCGTTGTCAATTAATGATATTTTCATGTTCATAATGTTGTACCTCCCTGATTGACAGTGCCAATATTTCTATTTTTTCCATGGTTAAGGCATAATGACTTTTCCCAACAACGCATGGAATTTCTATTTTATTTTTCCATAATTGAGGCAGTTAGCACAACTAATTAAATACATTTAAATATTAGTTTTAATTAATTATTTCAACAATTTAAGCATACTTCGTATTGCTTGTGATGTCAAGATATTTTTCAAATTTGCGGGATAAAAGATTTGAATGGTACATTTATATTAGCATGACTAAATTGTTGAAATAAACAATTATCTGTGCTAATAAAAATATAGTGACTGTGACGTTTTTTCTACATTTCGTCAGAACCCTGTTCCCACAATCTTTACTTAATATTTTCAGGCTTAAACATTAAGGAGGTTCCCATGGAAAACATTAAGACGGATTTCGACCTGCCTAATAAACCTGTTTTTCAGCAATCCTCTATAAAATCAAACCAGAGCAATGTAATAGAAAATTCCGATGTTCCTGGTAAAGTAAGGCAACAACGCTCCCAAACTTTAGAGGACTGCATACCATGGACGCCTGATGGTGTAGCCTTTCCGCACGGGACCAAATTGCGCGGAAAATATAAAGGCTATGTCTATCACGGCAAAGTTAATAACGGCGCTTTTATATTAAATGGGGAGGAATTTTTATCGCCATGCGCAGCAGCAGTTACAATTACCCGGAACCCTGTTGATGGTTGGTTGTTCTGGGACTGTAAATTACCAGACCGGTCTTCTTGGATGAGTATTTATGAACTCAAGAATGCATGATACTAAAAAAGCAATCCGACACATTAATATTCCATAAACCTAAGTGCTTCAACAAGCGCGGGGAATTCAATTAAAAACTCGCGAATCTCGTTTTTCTCCACAATAAGCATATCGTGTTGAGTTTAATTGCAATTTTGCTCTCATCAGCCATTTTAACCTTTATTGGTTAGATTAATTTTTACTAAAATATCAGAATAATATTTATCTATAATTAACTATTTAAAAATAACTTGACAAATGAAATAAACAAAACTACGTGTTCAATCTCGTGCAGTCTGGAAAACTTTTTACAAAGGCGTGCAAAGTTTGCTAAGCACAAAAAAGACAAAGACGTCTTTACCCATTGCGGTTGGGTAGACGTCTTTTTTTTTGAGGCATTACTTTCTTCTCCTTTGCGGTAAAATTAAAGGAAATCCGCTTTGGCCGGATTGGGATGTTGACAGCATAAATGGATAAAAAATTTATACCTAAAATAACAGTGTTTCACTGCATTAATGCCTTTACTGAAAATACTCCTTTGCCGTTTGTCGGCGGGAACGATTATGAGATTAAATTTATCAAGCTTCCCTGTTCCAGTATGGTTAAGGATGTTTTTCTGCTGCGGGCATTTGAAGCCGGAGCAGATGGGGTGGTCGTGCTGGTCTGCCCCGAAGGCGAGTGCCGTTATGTTGAGGGCAACATAAGAGCAAAAAAACGGGTTGCGTGGGTCCAAAATTTGCTGGATGAAATCGGCATAGACGGTCGGCGGTTGTCTTTAACTAATATTGCTGCCGGAAATACTGCCGCAGCAACTAAAATAATAGATGATGTACTGAAAAATCTGGCTGAGTTAGGTCCTAACCCGGCCGCATGAATGAGTCATGAATGGAGTTAATCTATGATCGTTGCAGAGCAAAAACCATTATCGGAAATCAAGGAAATCATAGCACCCTATAAGAAAATTCTTATTATGGGCTGTGGCACCTGCGTGAAAACCTGTTTTGCCGGAGGAGAGGATGAAGTCGCCGTGCTTGCATCCGCTCTGAGACTGGCCTGTAAAAAAGACGGTAAGGAAATCGAAATCGAAGAACTTACCATAGAACGCCAGTGCGAAGACGAATTTATCCAGGAAAGCGCACCGGCCATCTCTCGTAACGAAGGGGTCCTTTCCCTGGCCTGCGGTGCCGGCGTTCAGGCTCTTGCCAGACGGTTCGTCAAAACCCCGGTGCTTCCGGGCGTAAACACGACCTTCATCGGTGTTCTTGAAAAACAAGGTATTTTTACCGAGGAGTGTTCCGGCTGCGGCGATTGCAACCTTGCCATATTCGGGGGTGTTTGCCCTTTCACTCGCTGCGCCAAAAAGCTTTTGAACGGTCCCTGCGGCGGATCACAAAACGGCAAATGCGAAGTCAATCCTGAAACCGACTGTGCCTGGCATTTGATTATTGAACGGCTTAGGATATTGGGGCAGATGGATAACTTAAGGAGGTATATTCCCCCGAAAAATTGGCGCACCAGCCTTTCAGGAGGCCCAAGAAAACTGGTGAGAGAGGACCATATAATATGAATATGAAAGTACATAGCAGATTGCAGAAAATTTTATCAAAAGGAGAGTTTGCCGTTACCGCCGAATGCGGTCCTCCCAGGGGGGCAACTCCCGAGGTTGTCCGTAAAAAAGGCGAATTAGTAAAAGGGTACGTAGATGCTGTGAACGTAACCGACAATCAAACCGCTATTGTGAGAATGTCGAGCATAGCGGCTTGCTCTCATCTGTTACAAATGGGTCTGGAACCTGTTATGCAAATGGTCACCCGGGATCGGAACCGGATTGCACTGCAATCGGATATTATGGGCGCCTATTCTTTGGGCATCAAAAACATTCTTTGTCTTTCGGGAGATCATCAGAGCTTCGGCAGCCAGCCCGATGCCTTAAACGTTTTTGATATCGATTCCATGAATCTCATCCGGACCGTACAGACCATGAGGGAACAAGGAAAAGACATGAGTGGATTCGAACTGAACGGCCCTCCCCGAATGTTTATCGGAGCCGCCGCCAATCCTTTTGCCGATCCTTTTGAATATCGAGTAATCCGTCTGGCAAAAAAAATTGATGCCGGCGCTGATTTCATTCAAACCCAGTGCATCTATAACATGGATCGATTCAAAGAGTGGATGAAAATGGCACGAGATGAGGGCCTCACCGAAAAGGTTCATATTCTTGGCGGAGTAACCCCTTTGAAATCCGCAGGAATGGCAAAATTTATGAAGAACAAGGTGGCCGGCATGGACGTGCCCGAGCCTCTGATCAAACGAATGGCTGGAGTTCCCAAGGAAAAGGCAATTGAAGAGGGTCTAAAAATCTGCCTTGAGACAATTGCCGAACTGCGCGAGATCGAAGGGGTACGCGGAGTTCATATAATGGCCATCGAATGGGAGGAGATAGTAGGTCAAATCGTTGAAGCAGCCGGTCTTTCACCAAGACCCTAAGCCGGATAAACCGGCCTCCGGCTCGTAGATCCTACGGCTCGGAGAGAAAAAACAAATTACAAATTACAAACAAATCACAATGACCGAAATTCAAAATTCTAAACAGGTTTTGGTCATTGGAATTTGGGATTTTTTTGTTATTTGAATATTGGAATTTGGAATTTAATTGATATTTGGTGCTTGTATATTGATTTTTTACCATAAAATGCACAAAAGTTACAACTAAGCGCCTAATAATTGAAGATCGTCAATTGAAAACGGAGATTTTATGCCCAAGAAGTATCATATTCCGATAAAAACAGCAGAGCCGAGGTTCAACCCCATCGGCAAATACGCCACGGTTGAGTTCCGGGAAGATTGTGCCGGAAGTTGTCGAGAGTGCGTCAAGAAAAAATGTATCTATGGAATTTTCCGGGACAATTATAAGCATTTTAGCACGATGAACGAACCTGAATACCTGTATACCTGTCAGAGTTGTTTTCGTTGTGTTCAAGAATGTACAAAAGGCATTTTTTCCCGTGTGATCAATCCGGAATACCGTACGCTGGGAGATGATTACTGGAAACCTGATATTATTAACAGTCTCTGGTATCAAGCCCACACCGGTAAAATTCCGGTTTCCGGTGCCGGCTATCGCGGCCCTTTTGTTGCCGCCGGTTTCGATTCCATGTGGACCGATATGTCTGAAATTGTTCGTCCCACAAGAGACGGTATCCACGGCCGCGAGTATATCAATACCTGTTTCGAAATCTCCCGTAGAGCCACGCCCCTGAAGTTTAATGCCGATATGTCTTTGGCTTCGGATGTGCCTCCTATTTTGGAACTTCCGATCCCGTTAATGTTTCAGTTACCTGCAACTCTTATTTTAAATGAACAAATTCTTTTGTCAGCGGCCAAGGCGGCACAGGTTCTGGGAACCTTAATGCTGATCCGGCCCCAAGACTACAAGGTTCTGAGTCCATACGCCGATAATCTTGTCCCTTGTTTAACTTGTGAAAATTACATGGGCTACAAAGAGCTTGTCCTCAAAAGCCGGGTGGTGGAGCTGGCGGACGCCCCTGATATCGAAAAAACGATTACTGAAATTCGTGTGATAAAACCGGATATTTTTATTATCATTAGCATTCCACTGGATGCCAAGGCTGCTTCCCGTGCTCTGGAACTTTCCTCATCCGAAGTGGACTCTCTTCATTTTTATGCTGACGAAAACGGCAACGAACTGCATACCGAACACCCCAGGTTTTTAAAGGAAATGATTCGGGAGATTCACCTGAAGCTTGTAGATAATTTTGTCAGGCAAAAGATCAATCTGGTATTTTCCGGCGGGATAGCCATGGCCGAACACATGGCAAAAGCGATTATTTGTGGGGCTGACTGCGTCATAGTTGACAACCCGCTTTTAGTCGCTCTTGAGTGCCGTTTATGTTACCGGTGCCGGAACGATCTACCCTGTCCGGTAAAAATTGACGATCAAATTGATCCGGAATGGGGCAGCCAGAGGATCGTCAATCTAATCAGCGCCTGGCACAATCAATTAATCGAAGTAATGGGAGCCATGGGCATCCGGGAAGCCAGAAGGCTGCGGGGGGAAGTCGGACGCTCCATGTGGTTTGAAGATCTGGAAAAGGAAAACTTTGGCCCCATATTCGGCCAAAGAAAAATAGCATGAATCAAATAGCCTATGAATAATAAAAAAAATAATTTTAAATTCCCAAAAATTGTCCAAACACCGGATCGGTTTCGCAATCCCATGGGCAAGTACATCATCCGGAGAAATGCCCGATGTGTCTCATGCGGCCTGTGTGCAGAGCTTTGTCCTTATGGAGTACATCCTCGATATGACAACTATTCTAAACCATTACGCCCACTGGATTACAAATGCATCGGCTTTAAATGCAAAAAAAATGATTTTTTCTGCATAGATCGTTGCCCGGAACAGGCTCTGACACTTCGGCGCAATCCGATTTTGGATACTCTGGGCGATTACCGCTGGACCGCGGAGATGCTCATCGGCCACTGGGAAATGGCGGAAACCGGCAATCCTCCAGTTGTTGACCTGGAGTACAATCTTGGCAACTCCGGCGGCGGTTTTGATAAAATCCGCTTCAAAACACCGGAACCAAGCGATTGCCTGGACTTAAACGATGAGGATATGGATACCTGCATTAATCTGAATAAACGGTTTGATGGACGCCCTCAGAGAACCATCTCCATCCCGTGTTACGGCGGCGGCATGTCCTATGGTTCCACAGCTTTGGCGGTTATGATAGGGAGGGCCCATGCCGCTACACTGCTCAACACGCTTACATGCACCGGAGAAGGAGGTTATCCTCAAGA